>JBCCUP010000029.1 GCA_039196715.1 Pseudomonadota bacterium | reverse complement strand
GTGTGAGATCAGCCGGGCGCCCGGTTCGCCTGAAAATCGCGCTGCGGTCAGCGCGCAAGGCCAACGGCCGTCGAGCATGCCGCGGTACGCTTCGACCGTGGAGTTGACCTCAAAAACCGAGTCAAATGCAGCCAAATCGGTGTAGTGGCGTGTTGCCGGGTGCAGCGCGACGGTGTCAAGTGTGACAGTGTCCGAGCGGCACAACAGAGCAAGGGGTTGGCTTTCCGCGATGAAACAGTGGGACAGCAAGATTCCGTGCTTGTATTGTGCTTCAGACACCAAGCGGGACGCCGCCGGATGTGCTGCGCAGAGGAAGACGTGATCTGCCGTGCCACCAGCACAGGCGGCGAGCGCGTCGGTCAGATCGTCATGCAGTGCGATCTTGGCCGCGGTGTCTGCCGCAGAGAGCCAGGCGCGCAAAACGGTGTCGTGGTTCGTGCCCTCGGGTCCGAGCGTCGCATAAACCGCTGTTTTCCCGAACGGGGTTGGCATGGGCATAGGGTGGGGTGGGCAGTCTGACGGCGGTGCCCGTCACCGACCCGGCGGATGCCGGGCCGGTGGTCAGGCGCTGCGTACGGTGGGCAACACTGTGCACGGCATTGCCCACCGTGGCCACACCGTCAGCTCAGTTCGAAGCGATCGAGCATCATGACCTTGTCCCAGGCGGCCACGAAGTCGGCAACGAACTTGCCAGCGCCGTCACTGCAACCGTAGACCTCGGCCAGCGCCCGCAGCTGCGAATGAGACCCGAAGACCAGGTCGACGCGGGTGCCCGTGCAGGCGGTCTCGCCGCTGGCGCGGTCGACGCCGTCGAACAGGCTTTCGTCGTTCTCGTTCGCTTTCCACTCGGTTGACATGTCGAGCAGGTTGACGAAGAAGTCGTTCGACAGCGTGCCGACGTTGTCGGTGAAGACGCCGTGTGATGAGCCGTCCGCGTTGGTGCCGAGCACACGCATGCCGCCGATCAGCACGGTCATCTCCGGTGCGGTCAAGGTGAGGAGGTTCGCCTTGTCCACCAGCAACTCTTCGGCCGACACGGTGTAGCGGCCTCGCTCGTAGTTGCGGAACCCGTCGGCGATCGGCTCGAGTACGTCAAACGACTCCACGTCCGTCTGATCCTGCGTCGCGTCGGTGCGGCCCGGGGTGAACGGCACGGTCACGTCGTGTCCGCCGGCCTTGGCTGCAGCCTCGATGGCCGCACAGCCGCCGAGCACGATCAGGTCGGCGAGCGAGACGGGCTTGGCGTATGCTGCCTTCACACCGCGCAGTGCATCGAGCACCTTCGCGAGCTGAGCCGGGTTGTTCACGTCCCAGTCCTTTTGCGGTGCGAGCGCGACGCGGGCGCCGTTGGCGCCGCCGCGCTTGTCCGAACCGCGGAAAGTCGACGCCGACGCCCAGGCCGTCGAGACCAGCTCCGACACGCTGAGGCCGGTGTCCAGTATCTGCGCCTTGAGGGCGGTGATGTCGGCGGCGTCGATCAGCTCGTGGTCGACCGCCGGCACCGGATCCTGCCAGATCAGGACTTCGTCGGGCACGTCCTTGCCGAGGTAGCGCGGGCGCGGACCCATGTCGCGGTGGGTCAACTTGAACCAGGCGCGTGCGAAGGCGTCGGCGAATTCCTCGGGGTTCTCGAGGTAGCGGCGCGAGATTTTTTCGTAGGCCGGGTCGATGCGCATGGCCATGTCGGCCGTGGTCATCATCGGCCGGTGCTTGATCGACGGGTCGTGTGCGTCGGCGATCATGTCCTCGTCGGCGCAGTCGATCGGGTGCCACTGGTTGGCACCGGCCGGGCTCTTGCCGAGCTCCCACTCGTACTTGAACAACACCTCGAGGTAGCCCATGTCCCAGGTGGTGGGCTTGGGTTTCCAGGCGCCTTCGATGCCGCTGGTGGTGGTGTGGATGCCCTTGCCGCTGCCGAATTTGTTCATCCAGCCGAAGCCCTGGTCCTCGATGCTGCCGCCCTCGGGCTCGGCACCGACCAGCTCGGGGTCACCCGCACCGTGTGCCTTGCCGAAGGTGTGGCCACCAGCGACCAGCGCCACGGTTTCTTCGTCGTTCATCGCCATGCGCGCGAAGGTCTCGCGGATGTCGTGACCGGAGGCGACCGGCTCGGGGTTGCCGTCGGGGCCCTCGGGGTTCACGTAGATCAGACCCATCTGCACGGCGGCGAGTGGGCTCTCGAGGTCGCGCTCACCGGAGTAGCGGCTGTTGTCCTTGTCGGAGGTTGCAAGCCACTCGGTCTCGCTGCCCCAGTAGACGTCGTCCGGCTCCCAGACGTCCTCGCGGCCGCCGCCGAAACCGAAGATCGGACCGCCCATGGATTCGATCGCGCAGTTGCCCGCGAGGATCATCAGATCGCCCCAGGACAGGGCCGCACCGTACTTCTGCTTGATCGGCCACAAGAGGCGGCGTGCCTTGTCGAGGTTGCCGTTGTCGGGCCAGCTGTTGAGCGGGGCAAAGCGCTGCATGCCCGCGCCGGCGCCGCCGCGACCGTCACCGGTGCGGTAGGTGCCCGCGCTGTGCCACGCCATGCGGATGAAGAGCGGTCCGTAGTGGCCGTAGTCGGCTGGCCACCAGTCCTGCGAGTCGGTCATCAGGGCAACCAGATCCGCCTTCACCGCGTCGAGGTCGAGCGACTTGAACGCCTCGGCGTAGTCGAAGTCGCCGCCCATCGGATTGCCTGCATCCGGGTTGGGGTGCAGCATCTCGAGGTTCAGCTGGTTGGGCCACCAATCGCGGTTGGCGGTGCCGCCGGTGTTGGCCTTGGTCAAGGCGCCGTGGAGCACGGGGCATTTGCCCATGCTGGTCATGTCGTCTGTGCCCATTGCGGTTCCTTTCTTGTTGGGTGTCGTGTGGAGTCCAAGCCCGCGCACACGTTGACACCGACTGCTCGACGACGTGTATCGCAAGGTTGCAGCAGGACAGTGTCACACCTGATATCATCAATCCAATTGATTTTATTGTCTGTTTGAATAGATAGAATTTATTAGAAAATGGTCCCGATCACACTTCGTCAACTGGAATACGTGTGCGCCCTGGCCGACACCTTGAGCTTTGTCGACGCGGCAGACCGTTGCCATGTCAGCCAACCGACGATCACGGCCGCACTGCAGGCGCTGGAACAGCAACTGGGTCTGACTGTCTTCGAGCGCGACAAGAGGCGC
This sequence comes from Pseudomonadota bacterium, assembly GCA_039196715.1. Lineage (NCBI taxonomy): Bacteria > Pseudomonadati > Pseudomonadota > Pseudomonadota bacterium. The sequence goes on along the minus strand of JBCCUP010000029.1, from coordinate 53,128 downwards.
GTTGTCCCGACATACGAAGGCCGGTCGGTGATCGACTATGCACGCGAGGCCGTTCGGCGCGCCGAAGACCTTGTGCAATTCGCGCACAGTTGCGCCGATCCGACCGTGGGTACGCTGACTGTCGCTGCGATACCGACCATCGCGCCGTTTTGCTTTGCCGAACTGCTGATTCGCTGTGAACGGCGATTTCCGACCCTGCACGTGTCTCTGCGGGAACAGGAGACCGACACCATGGTCAAGGCGCTTGCCCGGGGTGATGTCGATATCGGTCTGCTGGCGTTGCCCGCGGACACAGCCGGCCTGCTGACACGCCATATCGGTATCGACCAAATTCGGCTGGTCGCCCCCAGTGCACACGGCGTCTGCCAGCAGTCCCAGGTGTCCCTGAAGGGATTTGACGTCGATGAACTGGTGTGGCTCGAGGAGGGGCATTGCCTGCGAGAGCAAGGCATCAAGGCGTGCGGTATCGAGCAGGACATACCTGAGCAACTCTCGGTCAACAACCTGCTGACATTGGTGCAACTCGTCGCGTCCGGCTACGGGGCTGCGCTGGTGCCTCAGTTGGCGCTCGACGCCGATCTGATGGCCGGTATGCCGGTTACCCAGGTTGAGACCGTCGAGCAACCGGCGCGTGAAATCGTCTGGGCCTGTCGCGCTTCGCACCCCAAGGTGGATTTTCTGCTCGGTGCGTTAGCCGACGCGCTGTCTTCTGCTGTCATCGGCATCCACGAGTAGCCGCCCTCCTCGGCCGCGCAGTTGCCTGTCGGGGCGGCGCGACCGCACCGCCTGCGAAGACTTGTGGCCAGGGCGAATACCGTATACTGTATTCAAAAACGCGCTGCCCACGGGTGCGCGGGTCTGACGGGCCCCGACCGCGGCCGCAGCCCCGAATCACATCTGCACGGCGCAGGTTCGTGCTACAGGAGAACGCTATGTGTGGGGTAGTTGGCTTGTTCCTCAAGGACAAGGCTCTGGAACCGCAACTTGGCGCGTTGCTGACGGACATGCTCGTGACCATGACGGGCCGCGGGCCCGACAGCGCCGGTATCGCTGTCTACCGTGGCGCCGACGACGGCCAGGTCAAGCTGACCGTGCAGTCCGCCAACCCGGATGTCGACTTCGCAGGCCTCGCTGACACGCTCGGCGCCAGTGTCACGCGTTGCGACACCCACGCGATCATCTCGTGTGCGGCCGAGGAGGCCGACGCCGTGCGCACGCGCATCGCAGCGATACCCGCGTTGCGTCTGATGTCAACCGGCGACGCCATCGAGATCTACAAGGAGGTCGGATTGCCGGCCAAGGTGGCCGAGCGCTTCGACATCCCGTCGCTCGGCGGTACCCACGGTATCGGGCACACGCGCATGGCAACCGAGAGCGCGGTGACCACGTTGGGCGCACACCCCTTTTCAACCGGGCCGGACCAGTGCCTGGTACACAATGGCGCCTTGTCAAACCACAACTCGCTGCGACGTGACCTCGAAGACGAGGGCGTCGAGGTCATGAGTGCGTGCGACACCGAAGCGGCGGCCGCGTTCCTGACCTGGAAAATGCAGCAAGGGGCGAACCTCGGCGAGGCTCTGGAAGCCAGCCTGGACGCACTCGACGGCTGCTACACCTTTGTGGTCGGCACCAAGGAAGGTTTTGCCGTGCTGCGCGATCCGGTCGCCTGCAAACCGGCTGTCCTCGCCGAGACCGACCAGTACGTCGCGCTCGGCTCGGAGTTCCGAGCGCTGGCCAACCTGCCGGGCATCGACGACGCCCGCATCTGGGAGCCCGAACCGGCGACCGTGTACGTCTGGGAGCGCCAGGCATGACCGTCCTCGACCTGAGCGCGATCAAGCTTCGTGAGCTCAACGCCACGCTGCAAGGTGTGGAGCCCGACTCACACGCGGCCTTCGAGGTGCGCAATCCGCAAGGGGGGCACGCGATTGCCGTGGGCCTGAATGCGCCCATTGATGTGACCATCAACGGCTCGACGGGCTACTACTGCGCCGGCATGAATCAGCTCGCGACCGTGCGCGTCACCGGGTCCGCTGGCCCCGGCGTCGCGCAGAACATGATGTCCGGCAAGGTGATCGTCGACGGCGACGCCAGCCAGTACGCCGGTGCAACCTCGCGTGGGGGCATCCTCGTGATCAAGGGCAACGCCACGAGCCGGTGTGCGATTCAGATCAAGGGTGGCGACGTGGTCGTTCACGGTGACATCGGCCACATGTCGGCCTACATGGCGCAGTCGGGCAGCCTGGTGGTGCTCGGCGACGCCGGCGCCGACCTCGGTGACAGCATCTACGAGAGCCACCTGTTTGTGCGCGGCTCGGTCAAGTCCCTGGGCGCGGATTGCGTCGAAAAGGAGATGCGGCCGGAGCACGTCGAGCATCTCAGCCGATTGCTGCACGAAGCCGAGGCGGACGCGAAACCCGAAGAATTCCGGCGTTACGGATCGGCCCGCACGCTCTACCACTTTGAAGTCGACAACGCGGGACCCTACTGATGGACCACACACCACGGACGCACCCGGTCAAGCCCTGGACGTTTGACGATTACATCAATTCCTACATCCGGCGTGCCGCCGCGACCGGCGTATACGACATCCGCGGCGGCGGTGCCAAGCGACGCATACCGCATTTCGATGATCTGCTGTTTCTGGGTTCCGCGTTGACGCGCTTCCCGTTCGAAGGTGCACGCGAAGCCTGCGACACGGCCGTGACGCTGGGCTCGCTGAACGCCGAGAACCCGATTCAACTCGATATCCCGATCACCATTGCCGGCATGAGTTTCGGCGCGCTCTCCGGCCCGGCGAAAGAGGCCCTCGGCCGCGGCGCCAACCTCGCCGGCACCTCGACCACCACCGGGGACGGTGGCATGACCCCCGAGGAGCGCGGTCACTCGAACAAGCTGGTCTACCAGTACTTGCCGTCGCGCTACGGCATGAACCCCGATGACCTGCGCAAGGCGGACGCAATCGAGATTGTCATGGGCCAGGGCGCCAAGCCGGGTGCGGGCGGCATCCTGCTGGGACAGAAGGTCAGCGACCGCGTGGCGGACATGCGCAACCTGCCCAAGGGCATCGACCAGCGCTCCGGCGTGCGGCACCCCGACTGCAGCGGCGCCGATGAGCTGGAGATCAAGACCCTCGAGCTGCGTGAGATCACCGGCTGGAAAGTGCCGATCTACATCAAGGTCGGCGGGTCACGTCCGTATTACGACACGGCATTGGCGGTGAAAGGCGGTGCCGATGTGGTCGTTATCGACGGCATGCAAGGTGGCACGGCAGCCTCGCAAGAGGTGTTCATCGAGCACGTCGGCTTGCCCACACTCGCGTGCATCCGGCCCGCGGTGCAGGCGCTGCGAGACCTTGGCGTGTACCGCAAGGTGCAATTGGTGATCTCCGGTGGTATCCGCACAGGTGCGGACGTTGCCAAGGCACTTGCGCTTGGTGCGGATTGCGTGTCCATCGGCACGGCAGCGTTGATCGCGTTAGGTGACAACAACCCGGCACTCGAAGCGGAATACAACGAGCTTGGAACCACCGCCGGCGCCTACGACGACTGGCACGAGGGGCAGGACCCGGCGGGCATCCTGACCCAGGACCCGGAGCTGCAGTCGCGGCTCGACCCGGTGTTGGGCGGGCGGCGGCTGGCCAACTATCTGCGCGTCATGACCATGGAGGCACAATCCATCGCGCGCGCCTGTGGCAAAACCAGCTTGCGCAGCCTCGAACCCGAGGATCTCGTTGCCTTGACCGCCGAGGCGGCCGACATGGCGGGCGTGCCGACCGTGGGCCAGAGCTGGGTGCCCGGCAGCGCCAAAGACCTCTAGGCTGGCGAGCTTCTCGCCGTCGCAGCGGCGCTCGCCGCCGGCGCGTGGGGTCGCTGGCGCAATCAGGGCTCAACCCAGATGTTGCGTCGGCCTGTTGCGCGTGACAGGGCAGCACGGACGGGCGCTGCACGGCGTGAGCACAGCTGCCCCAGCGACGCGGTCCTGCACTACTGCCAGATGGCCCTCGCGCGTGCGATCGCCGCGCGCACCTCATCCGGCGCCGTGCCTCCGTAGCTGGTCCGGCTGCCGAGTGAGGTGTGCACGCGCAACGCGTCATAGATCGACTCGTCGATGCCCTGGTTCAGGCTTTGCAACTGCGTGAGGCTCAGCTCATGCAGCTCGATGCCGGCCTCTTCGGCCAGGGCGACGGCGCGGCCGGTAACGTGGTGCGCGTCGCGAAACGGCAGGTCGAGCTCGCGCACCAGGAAATCCGCGAGGTCGGTAGCGGTCGGGAAGCCGCGTGTCAGAAAGGCCTGCATGCGGTCGGGGTTCGGCTGCATGTCCTCGACCAGGCCGGTCATGACCTGCACGCAGAGGTCGATGTTGTCCGCCGCCCGAAACAACGGCTCCTTGTCTTCCTGCATGTCCTTCATGTAGGTCAGCGGCAGGCCTTTCATGACGATCAGCATCTGATTGAGCGCACCGATCACGGTGCCGGGCTTGGCACGCAACAGCTCGGCGGCGTCGGGATTCTTCTTCTGCGGCATGATCGAGCTGCCGGTGGTGAAGGCGTCGCTCAGCTCGACGAACTTGAACCCGTCGGAATTCCAGATTGTCACTTCTTCGGCAAAGCGCGAGATGTGCACCGCGAGCATCGAGACCGAGAACAGGTACTCGGCTACGTGGTCGCGGGCGGACACGCTGTCCATCGAGTTCTCGGTCGGTGCGCTGAAGCCGAGCGCATCCGACGTGAACTGACGGTCGATGGGAAAGGGGGTGCCGGCGAGCGCGGCCGCACCGAGCGGACACTGGTTCAACCGGCGGCGACAGTCCTGCAGACGGCCATGGTCGCGCCCGAACATCGCGACGTAGGCCATCAGGTGGTGGCCGAAGGTCACGGGCTGCGCCACTTGCAGGTGGGTGAAGCCCGGCATGACGGTGTCGGCGGTGCTGTCGGCTTTTTCGATCAGGGCGCGTATCAGGCCCACCAGGCGCGCACTCAGGCCATCGATTTCGTCGCGCATCCACAGCCGCAGGTCGGTCACGGTCTGGTCGTTGCGTGAGCGCGCGGTGTGCAGTCGGCCGGCTGCCGGTCCGATCTTCTCGCGCAGCAGCGACTCCACGTTCATGTGGATGTCTTCGAGCTCCACCGAGAAGCGCACCAGGCCTGCGTCGATGTCGGTGCGAATCTCCTCGAGGCCCTGACAGATGGCAGTGCAGTCACTCTCCGAGATGATGCCCTGGCGCGCCAGCATGGTGGCGTGGACCTGACTCGCCGCAATGTCCTGGCGGTACATGCGCTGATCGACGTCGATTGATGCGTTGATCTGTTGCATGAGTTCGGATGGGGATTGGCTGAAACGGCCACCCCACATGGCGTTGGCATTCGAGTCGGACATGTCGGTTCCGGTGCGCAGACGAAAAGGCACGATGGTAGCACGCAGGCCCGGTCGGTCTGATCGTGATACGTGGCCGCGGTGGACCGGCAGAGACGTGTGGCGTCCCTGTGCGGACGAGACCGCACACCGGCCGCCGTTGGCGCTGTGTGTCAGTCTTCGAGCGCGAGGATGATGCGGCGGTTCTGGCGGCCTTTCTTTTCGATTTTCTGCACGCGGATCGGCCCGATTTCGCCCGTCCGAGCGACGTGCGTGCCGCCACAGGGTTGCAAGTCGATACCGGCAAACTCGACCAGTCGAATCCGGCCGCTGCCGCGCGGCGGCTTGACCGACAGCGTGCGGACCAACTCGGGTTGAGCGTCGAGCTCGGCGTCGGTGATCCAGCGCGTGCTCATGCCAGCGTCCTGGCCGATCACGGCTTGCAATTTCTCGTTGACTTCAGCTTTGTCGATCGGGTCGGGCAGGTCGAAGTCGAGGCGTGCGCGGTCCGTCTGGATCGAGCCGCCGGTCACCGGCGCCGGCACGATGGCACAGAGCATGTGCAACGCGCTGTGCAAGCGCATGATGCGGTGACGACGCGCCCAGTCGATCTGCAACGCAGCGGCGTCGCCCACGGCGGGTGCGGTGTCGCCGTCGAGTTGGTGCCAGATGCCGTCGGCGTCGCGTACGGTGCCTGTCACGGAGTAGACCGTACCCCCTGCGCTCAAGGTGCCGGTGTCGCCCGGTTGGCCACCGCCGGTCGCAAAAAACACCGTCTCAACTGTCCGGACCCCGCGTTCGTCGACCGCGGTCACGTGGGTATCTGCCTGTTGCAGGTAACTGTCTTCGCGGAAGAGTTCGGTCATGGCTGCGGGTCTGTCGGGTACTCGAATTCGGGATCGGTTGGCACTTGCAGGGCAGTGACCAGCTAGTTGGTCATGCCGGCGAGCCCGATGATCTGCAGCAGCTCGCCGTGTTCGGCGTCAGTCATGCCTTTGGCACGGGCCGCGGCGGTGTGTGAGTGCACGCAGTAGCCGCAGCCGTTTGCCGCCGAGACGGCGATATAGATCATCTCGCGGGTCTTGGGGTCGAGTGCACCGGGTGCCGCCATGACCGCCTTCAGCCCGTACCAGTTGCGGTTCAGCGCATCCGGGTCGAAGGCGAGGGCGCGCCAGATGTTGTTGATGAAGTCGCTGTTGCGGGTGGCGCGGATGTCATCGAACACGGCCTTCACGGCCGGGATCCGATCGGCTTCGGCGTCGCTCATCAGGGGGACTGTGGCCATGCGCTGCGGGTCCTCGGGTCAGCTGTGCGACCAGGCCCAGTAGAGCTCACGCGCCCGACGGGCGAGCGGTCCGTACTGCAGGTCGCGGTCTTCAAAGCGAGTGACCGGCACCACCTTTGAGATGTTGCCGGTTGAGAAGATCTCTTCGGCCTCGTGAAAGTCGGCTGTGCTGAGGTTGGTCTCGTGCACTGTGATGCCGGCCTCGCGCATCAGGCCGATCACCCGTTGCCGCGTGATGCCGTTGAGGAACGTGCCGTTGGTCTGCGGCGTGAAGACTTCGCCGCCGCGCGCCATGAACACGTTCGAGGTGGCGAGCTCGGCCACGTTGCCGTTGGCGTCGAGCACGAGTGCGTTGTTGAACCCGCGCGAGACCGCTTCGCGCACCATGCGGGCGTTGTTGGCGTAGAGGCAGGCCGCCTTGGCGTTGACCGGCATGACCTCCATGGTCGGCCGGCGGTACGGACTCAGGCTGATGCTCATGCCGGTCGGCTCGGCCATCGGCCGCGCCTCAAGGCAGAGCGCAAACGCGGTGGAATCCGGGTCTGGCGGCAGCATGCCGACGCCGTGGTCCTCGGCCCAGTACATCGGTTTGATGTACACCGCCGTGTCGGTATCGAACTTTTTCAGCCCGTCCTTCGCCAGGGTCGCGATGGCGTTGGCGTCCAGACAGGGTTTCAGATCAAGCGCCTGCGCCGAGGCGTTCACGCGCTCGGCGTGTCGGTCGAGGTCGGGCGTGACGCCCTCGAACAGACGTGCGCCGTCGAACACCAGCGAGCCGAGCCAGGTGGCGTGCGAGGTGGCGCCGAGGATGCGGAGGTCGCCGGCGTGCCAGTCGCCGTTCCAGTAGGTCCAGGTTTCTTTCGTCATGCTGTGCAGCTCGCCAGGGTGCCGCTCACGAGGGCGTCCCGGCCATTGTCACACACAACGCGTCCGACATAGGGAGCGGACGCGACCGCCGCGCCGCGTCAGACGGCTTCGGTACCGCGGCAGAGGCTGCCCCGGTCCGACGCGCATCGAAGCCGACACGGACGTGCGAGCGATGCACCACCTCGATGTCCGGGGTGAAAACGAACGCGCGTGGCAGTTGCCTTTGCGCTGCAAGGGTTGCCCGGACCGGATCGGCGAGACCGCGGTGGCCGCAGGCGCCCTGACACTCGAGCGCGATGTGACGCCTGTCGACATGACCCGCTACCAGCCCCACCAGAGGCGTGGGACAGTCGCGGTCCACGACCCGCTGTTGGGGCTCGGCAACGCAGGGCGGTTGCTGCCACGCGCGGCGCGGTTGCGCCTGGCCGAGCTGGCGGCAGATCGCCCTGAGGCGGAGCGTGTACGGCAACGCGAGGGCACCCGGGACTGCGTCACGGCGGGCAGGGCAAGCGAGCCAACGCCGAGAGCCCGACGCCGGTGATGGATGTGCCAGTGCATCTGCTGTGGCCGATCGCGACCGAGGCTCAGTTCGCGCGGGTGTCGAGCCGGTAGAACGCCGACGCAACCGTCTCGAGCACGGCGCGGCAGGCCTCGTCGCCGGCCTCGCCTGCCACGCTGACGACGTCGTCCAACACGGCGTCGTACGGGCGGGCGAGTTTCTCGACCGGGTAGTTGCTGCCGAACATCAGTCGGTCCGGGCCAAACACCTCGAAGAGCGTGTCGAGCACCGCGCGCGCGGTGTTTCGTGTCCAACCGGGGTTGTACATGCCGAGGCCGCTGATCTTCATTCGGCACTGCGGCAGCGCGGCCAGCGCCCGGATGCCGTCCCGCCAGCGTTCGAGGCCCGCCGCGCTCTGGTCCCAGGGGCAGCCGCAGTGGTCGATCGCCACCGGGACCGTCGGGTGGGTCGCCAGGAAGTCGGCGAAGCGTGGCATCTGTTCGGGGTAGGCTTGCAGGTCGAAACTGAGCCCGCGCTCATCGAGCAGCGAAAAACGGTCTCGCCACCCGGCGTCGTCGAGCAGTTCACGCGGGCTGAAACTGATGTCGGGGCGGGTTGGCACGTGCGCGACGATCTGGCGCACGCCACGGAACGCCGGTGAGGCTGCATGCGCGTCCAACACACGCTCCGCGTCACGCGAACTCAGGTTGACGAAACCGACGACCGCCATCGGCAGGCGCTGTTGGTTGGCCAGCGCCTGCACGTAGCGGGTCTCGGCCACCGGGTCCGGGATTGCGCCGTCCGCCTGGACGTGCACCGAGGCGACCAGTGTCTGCCGGGACTCGTTCTGGAATTCGTCGATACCGTAGTCGCGCTGAATCGGTGTGGGGTCGCCAAAGGGCTTGGGCGCGCCGATGTCCCGCAACCAGACATAGCCGACGTCGGGGTCTGCGCTCACGGGGTTCCAGAGGTGGTGGTGGGCGTCGACGAAGCGCACGGTGTCCTCGGTCATGGCGGTGACGGGCTCCCAAAAGCGGGAACCATGGCGGATTTTGCATACGTATTCAATCCCCCCTGAGTCGTGTATAGTCTCGCGATATCGATCGTGAGGTTGACGTGGATGGCTTCGGTAACACTCAGTAACGTGTGCAAACGCTGGGGTGACTTCGTCGGAGTCGACGATTTCAACCTCGATGTGGCAGACCGCGAGTTTCTCGTCCTGCTCGGGCCGTCAGGTTGCGGCAAGACCACCACGATGCGCATGGTCGCGGGACTCGAGGATGCGACCAGCGGCGACATCCACATCGGCGAGCGACGGGTCAACAAACTCGAGCCGAAGGACCGGGACGTCGCGATGGTGTTTCAGTCCTACGGGCTGTACCCGAACATGAACGTCTACGAGAACATCCGCTTCCCGTTGAAGGTGCGCAAGGTCGACGCGAACTCGCACGACCAGCGCGTGCGCCGGGCGTCGGCGATGGTCGAACTCGACGAGTTCCTGCACCGCAAGCCGGCTGAACTGTCGGGCGGGCAGCGTCAGCGCGTGGCCTTAGCGCGGGCGATCGTGCGCGAACCCAACGTCTTTCTCATGGACGAGCCGCTCTCGAACCTCGACGCCAAGCTGCGCGTGTCGACGCGCGCGCAAATCAAGAACCTCAGCCACGAGCTCGCTGTCACGACGATCTACGTCACCCACGACCAGATCGAGGCGATGACGCTCGCCGACCGCGTCGTGGTCATGAACAAGGGCATCATCCAGCAGGTTGGCAGCCCGACCGACATCTACGACCATCCGGCCAACACCTTCGTCGCGGGTTTCATCGGCTCACCGGCGATGAACCTGCTCGACGGTGACGTTGCGGACGGCGAGTTCCGCGCTGAAGGCTGCCGCTTCTCCGGGGTGAAGGTGCCCGGTGGCCGTGCCACGCTGGGCTTTCGTGCCGAGGACGCCCGGATTGTGTCGCCGGGCGAGGGTGAGATCGAAGCGCCGGTGTACGCCATGGAGCTGCTCGGTGACGCCACGATGATCACCGTGCGTATCAACGGTCAACTGCTCGCCGTGAAGGCAGCCAAGGATTTTCGAATCGACATCGGGCAGGGCGTCGGCATTGCGGTGCCGGACGCGAGTCGACACTGGTTCGATGCAACGAGCGGGGAGCGCGTGCCCGCGTCGTGAGGGATTCGCTGCCCGGCGACGGGCGGCACAACACGGGATCTCTGGCTGCGGCCAGCAACCCATTTTTCGCCAAAGAGGAAGTGACTATGTCAGTCAAACGCATTGCTGCAGGGGCTCTGACGCTCGCAGCCAGCATGACAACGGCCTACGCCTGCGAAATCGGCGCGCGCGTGAGCATTGTCGGAAACGAGTTCCCCGCCATCCAGACCGTCGGTGCCGGCGCGCAGGAGTGCGCGGGTGCCGAGGTCAAGACCAACCTGACCGCGGACCACCAGAAGATCAACGTGCCCGGCATGCAGGGCAACCCGGCCGAGTTCACCAGCGCAATCGTCGCCAACTCGTCCATCGTGGCGCTGATGAACGAGGACGTCATCCGTCCGCTCGACGACCTCGTGGCCAAACACGGCCAGGGCCTGAAGAAGAACCAGCTCATCACCGTCAACGGCCAGGTCATGGCCGTGGCGTTCATGGCGAACGCGCAGCACCTGGTGTACCGCAGCGACGTGCTCGAGCAGATCGGTGTCGAGCCGCCGTCCACCTACGAGGACATGCTCGCCGCAGCCAAGATGATCCGGGACAAGGGCATCATGCAGAACCCGGTCGGCGGTGCATACAAGGCGGGCTGGAACCTTGCGCAGGAATTCAACAACATGTTCCTGGGTTTCGGCGGCACGCACTTTGAATCCGGCAGTGCAACCCCGAGTGTCAACTCCGAAGCGGGCGTCAAGACCCTCGAGATGATGAAGGCCCTGTCCGAGTACATGAACCCGGATTTCCTCACCCACGACTCCAATGCCACCAACGCGGAATACCGCGCGGGCAATGTCGCGCTCATGAACATGTGGGGCTCGCGCGCAGCGACCCTGGTTGAGGCGGAAGGTGTTCCGCAAGAGGTTGTGGACGGCTTTGCCATCGCAGGCCCGATGACGGTCGGCGGCGGCAGCACACCCGCGTCCACCTTGTGGTGGGACGGCTGGACCGTGTCCAAGAACATCAGCGACGAAGAAGCCGAGGCGACCTTCATCTCCCTGACCCACGCGATTCGGCCTGACATGCTCAACGACGACACCATGTCGCTTGCGGTCTGGTTGATCGACGGTTACGAGCCGACTGATGCGGCCAAAGGCGTGTTCGCAGCGGCCCAGGCCAGCACCATCCCGTACCCGATGCTCCCGTACATGGGCCTGATGCACACTGCGCTCGGCGCGGAGCTCAGTGACTTCATGCAGGGCAAGGAAAGCGCGGAACAGGCGTTGGCGGACGTCGAAGCGGCGTACACCGCGGCGGCGAAGGAAAAAGGCTACCTGTAACAGGGTCGGTCTGATCCGACTGCCGCGACAGCGCTCGGGGTGCGCCCAGCACCCCGGGCCTGTCTTCTCTCAATCTCCTTCTCGGCGTGACACGCGATGCGACACAGTACCTTTGCTGCGTTTTTTGCCCCGACCGGTCTGGCAATGTTGTTGTTCATTGCGCTGCCCATCGTGTCGGTGGTCGTCCAGTCGTTGCATACACCACACGATGCGGTGCTGGTCTCCGTCGAGAACTGCGGTCCGTTCGGGTGTACGCAGGAGACCACGATCGACCAGGACGCGACCGCAGCCCTGCGTGATGCCGAACCGCTCGGCAAGTTCGTGGGTCTCGACATCTACATGGACCGCGGTCACTTTGCGGTGCAAGAGGTCGCAACGGCATGGACGGACCGTTTGGACCTGGGCGATTTCTTTGGCAAGCTCAACAACCTGCCGTTCTACCGTGCAATGGCTTTCACGCTGACGTTCACCGCGATCGTCACGCCACTGGTGATCGCGTTGGGCTTGGTGATCGCGTTGTCGATCAATGCGCTGCACCAGCGCTACAAGGGCGTTGCGATCTTCATTTCGCTGTTGCCTTTTGTCGTGACACCGCTGATCGGCTCTCTGGTGTTGTTCTGGATGCTCGACAGCCGAGGCATCCTCGGCAACGCGCTGCAGTGGGTGCTCGAAGACCCGGATTTCTCACTGAAGGTCTCCACTGGCCACACCTGGATGATGTTGATCACGTACGGCATCTGGCACGGCGCGCCGTTTGCGTTTGTGGTGTTGTACGCGGGCTTGCAAACGCTGCCGAAAGACCAGCTCGAAAGTGCCATGATCGACGGCGCCTCGCGGTGGGAGCAGGTGCGCTACGTCGTTGTGCCGCACCTGATGCCGTTGATCACCTTTGTGACCTTGATGCAGGTCATGGACAACTTCCGGGTGTTCGAACCCATCGTCGGGTTCAGCGCGGAGGCGCACGCGACCACGCTGTCGTGGATCATCTACAACGACCTCGGCGGTGAAACACGCCAGCTCTCCGCGGCGGCGACCACGTCGGTCATTACCATCATCGGGGTTGCCATACTGTTGTCACCGGTGCTCGTGCGCTCCTGGCGCGATTTTCAGGAGAAACACTGATGGCCACGTCTGCCGCTGACCGCCGCTCCCCGCTTTCGTGGTTCCTGCTGCGTGGGACAGTCATCCTCTGGCTGTTCATCGCGATCTTCCCGTTTTTCTGGACGGCGTGGGGCTCTTTCAAGGTGGAGCTCGATTTCTTCTCGATCGCCAACTGGATGGACGCGATCACCGGGCCGCGCACAGAGGCCACACACGGCTCACCGTTCACCGGTGCGGGTTACCACGGCGCCTGGGTGGAAGAGGGCTTCTGGCGCGCGGCGATGAACACCGCGATAGTCTGCTTTTTCACCGTGTGCATTTCGCTCACCATCGGTACCCTGGGCGGCTATGCGCTGTCCCGCTCGGGGTTTCGTTACGCGTTCTGGTTGCTGATTGCCGCGCTGATTTTCCGCGCGATGCCGCCGATCACGCTCGTCTCGGGCTACCTGCTGCCGTTTTACGAGTGGAACCTTTGGGGGCGGTTGTCGACCACAGTGGTCGTGCTGGTGGCGATCAACCAGCCGTTCACGCTCTGGATGCTGCACAGTTTCTTCCAGAAAATCCCGAAGGAACTGGACGAGAGCGCCAAGGTCGACGGCTGCACACAATTTCAGGCGTTTCGCCACGTGATCATCCCGGTGATGTGGCCTGGTGTGATCACCACGGGGCTGTTCAGCTTTCTGCTGGCCTACAACGATTTTGCGGTCACCGCGATGTTGCTCGAGAGTGAGAACCGCACCATGGTGCCGCAGATCGCGGCGTTCCTCGGCACGACCTACACCGAGGGCCAGATCATGTTTGCCGTGGCAGCCAGTGTCTCGGCGATGGTGCCGCTTTTCTTCCTGGTGATGTTTTTCCAACGGCAGATCGTCAGCGGCCTGACTGCCGGAGCTGTGAAAGGGTGAAGAGCGGTATTGCGAAGCACCATGAGACGTGCCGGTGGCACGTCGCAAGCGATGAACGCGTGAAGCGTTGCTTCGCGCCGGGTGGCGGCCCCATTCAACGGCGAGGCCGAGCCGGACTTGCGAAGCACCATGAGACGTGCCGGTGGCACGTCTCAGGCGATGAACGCGGGAAACGGTGCTTCCCGCCGGAGACATGGCGTATCCGCAGCACGCAGTCGGTTCAAACGGCAGGCGTGCGGATGCGCGAGGGTCTGTCTGCGCTGTGTGGACCCGTGGCCGTCGGATGAGCAACAAGGCGTCGTTCAAGCGCTTCTGTGAAGCACAGCGCCGCGTCGGTTCGCACGACGCGACAGCCGCGATGGACGCGTTCTACCACCCCGACGCCGCGATACACGTCGTGCACCCCTTCAACACGCTGGCTGGCCCCGCCGCGCTGCACACTGACGTTATCGCGCCGCTACGCCACGCGTTCGACCACCTCCAGCAAAGGCGCTATATCGCGTTCGGGGGAGAGTGTGATGGCGCGCAATGGGTCACTGGCACCGGGTATTTCAGCGGGTTGTTCGCGCGTGACTGGCTTGGCATAAAAGCCACGGGCGATCTCGCCCACCTGCGCTTCGGGGAATTCCACCGAATGCAGGACGGCTGTGCGATAGAGACCTACCTGTTTCTCGATATCCCCGAGCTCATGATCGCGGCCGGGCAGTGGCCGATCGCAACGGGCCCCGGGCTCCGTCGCGGTTACACCGCGTACCTGCCGGGGCCGCTGACAGGAGACGGTTTGCAGTGGCACGAAAATGAGCCGGCGCGTGGCGCGTCGTCGGTTGCGATGGTCACGGCCATGCTGCGCGCGCTCGCAACCGAGGATCAGGCTTGGCGCCCGTACTGGTGTGACGACATGCTCTGGTATGGGCCGGCGGCCTTTGGCAGCTTCATTGGCCTCGGGGCCTTTGCCGATTTCCAGGTGCCGTTCGAGAACGCGTTCAGCGAGTGGATTGGCGGGGCGGTGGTCGGCAGCAAAACCCGGCACTTCGCCCGGTTCGCCGACGGCGACTACATCTGTTCGGGCGGCTGGCCGTCGTTGAACATGGTCCAGGCCAAACCGTTTCTCGAGCAGCCCGTGACCGACAAGCGCCTGACCATGCGGGTGTCGGACTGGTGGCGACGCGAGGGCGACCTGCTCGCCGAGAACTGGGTCTTCGTGGACATTCCCGACGTGCTGCTGCAGCTCGGTTTCGACGTGTTCAACCAAGAGGCATACGCATGAAAGGGTCTCGTCCTGAGCAGGCGGCGCTGAGCCGCGACACCGATCTCTCGAAAACCGAAGACACGCGGCGCGTCATCGAGGGCATGGTCGACGGTCTGAACGACCACCGGATCGCCGACATCGGGGAGTTCTTCTCCGAGTCGTTCCGCTGGATGGGCAACACCGGCTGCGGGACCAAAACCGGCTTGCGCGCGTTTCAGGACAACTGGCAGAAGCCCTTTCAGGCGGCGTTCTCCGACAAGACCTGCATCGACGAGGCGCGGCTCTACATGGGTGAGTGGGCCGCCGCCTTCGGTCGGCAGGAAGCCGTTCACAGTGGCCGATTCATGGGCGTGGAGCCCACCGGACAACGGGTCGAGATCCGCTACATGGATTTCTGGAAGGTGGTGGACGGCAAGATCGTCGACAACTGGGTCATGGTGGATTTCCCCCATGTGCTCGCGCAGCTTGGTGTGGATGTGTTCGACGGCGAGGGGTGGGAAGCGTTCGACCGGGGTGAGCGGGTGGCACCCGCACCGCCGTCTGCGCGTGGCTCGAATCCATGACCTGCGTACTCGTGGTCGGCGACTACAACGCCGAGATAACCGCCCACGTCGCGATCGATGCCTCACTCACGGCACTCGGTGAGCGCGTGGCCGGGGCCCTCTCGCACCGGTGGGTACACACCTCGACTGCCGAGCGCGAGGACTTCGGCGCCGCAGACGGCATCTGGTGCACGCCGGCGAGCCCCTATGCCTCCGAGGCCGGCGCCATGCGCGCGATTGCACACGCGCGGACCTCGGCCACGCCGTTTCTCGGCACCTGCGGCGGCTACCAGTATGCGGTGCTCGAGTACGCGCGGCGGGTACTCGGCCTGAAGGACGCTGACAACACCGAAGTGAACCCCGACACACCGACTCCCGTGATCAACGGCTTGCAGTGTGCGTTGGTGGAAGTGCAAGGGCGCGTCAACCTGCTGCCGGACAGTCAGGCTGCCGCACTCGCGGGCGACACGGCCGTGCAGGCGGCTTACCACTGCAGTTACGGGGTCAACCGGGCCTACCTGTCGGCTTTCGTCGACTCGGAGCTGCGGTTCACCGGCTTCGATGGCGACGGTGATCCGCGCGTCTTCGAACACGCCATGCACCCTTTTTTCATCGGCACCGCCTTTCAACCCGAGCGCGCGGCGTTGTCGGGTCCGCCGCACGCCCTGGTGATGGCTTTCGCCGAGGCGTGCGCACGGTTCCACGCGCAGCGCAACGACTAGCTGGACGACAGACCCATGATCGAATACCTCAAACGCGGTAAACCCGAGGCCGAGCGCGCCGAGGACGATTCCAAGGTGCGACAGGTGGTGGAAACCACCCTGGCCGACATCGACGCGCGCGGCGACGCCGCCGTGCGGGAACTGGCGATCACCTTCGACCAGGACGACCGGGCGTCCTACCGGTTGAGCGAATCCGACATCGAGGCACTGATCGCCAAGGTTGGCAAACGCGACCTGGAGGACATCGCCTTTGCGCAAACCCAGGTGCGGCAGTTTGCCCAGGCGCAGCGGATGTCGATGACCGATGTCGAGGTCGAACCGATGCCGGGTGTCATCCTCGGCCACCGCAATATCCCCGTGCAGTCTGTCGGCTGCTACGTGCCTGCCGGCAAATTTCCGATGGTGGCGTCGGCCCACATGTCGGTCGTGACCGCCAGTGTTGCGGGGGTGCCGCGGATCGCGGCGACCACCGCTCCGTTTCAGGGTGAGCCGAACCCGGCCGTGGTCGCGGCCATGCACCTTGGCGGGGCACACGAGATCTACTGCCTCGGTGGCATCCAGGGGGTTGGGGCGCTGGCGCTCGGCACCGAAACCATCGACGCGGTGCACATGCTGGTCGGGCCGGGCAACGCCTTCGTAGCCGAAGCCAAACGCCAGCTCTACGGTCGTGTCGGCATCGACCTGTTCGCGGGCCCGACCGAAACCATGGTGATTGCCGACGACTCGGTGGACGGCGAGATGTGTGCAACCGATCTGCTCGGCCAGGCCGAGCACGGCTACAACTCGCCCGCCGTGTTGGTCACCA
Source organism: Pseudomonadota bacterium (assembly GCA_039196715.1). Classification (NCBI taxonomy): domain Bacteria; kingdom Pseudomonadati; phylum Pseudomonadota; species Pseudomonadota bacterium. The sequence goes on along the minus strand of JBCCUP010000029.1, from coordinate 36,313 downwards.
ATTCGCGTTCCCTCGCCGAGGACACACTGGCCGAGATCGACCGCATCCTCGAGATACTGCCGACCGCTGAAACGGCGGCAGTCAGTTGGCGAGACTACGGCGAGGTGATTCTGTGCGACACCTACGACGAGATGCTGGAGGTTGCCAACGAGATCGCGAGCGAACACGTGCAAGTGATGACGCGACAGGACGATTGGTTCCTCGAGCACATGCACAGCTACGGCGCGCTGTTTCTCGGGCCGCGCACCAACGTCGCCAACGGCGACAAGGTCATCGGGACCAACCACACCCTGCCCACCAAGAAGGCCGGCCGCTACACCGGCGGGCTTTGGGTCGGGAAATTCCTCAAGACCCACAGCTATCAGAAAGTCGAGACCAACGAGGCGGCAGCCTCGATCGGCGAGTACTGCTCGCGCCTGTGCATGCTGGAGGGCTTTGTCGGCCACGCCGAGCAGGCCAACCTGCGTGTGCGGCGGTACGGCGGGCGCAACATCCCCTACGGTGAGGCCGCCGAGTAGTGGAGCAGCGCGTCAGCCTGATCACCCTGGGGGTCGATGACATCGACCGGGCGCGCGACTTCTACACCGCGCTCGGCTGGCAGACGACCGACGCCGAAGGCGGCATTGTCGTCTTCGATCTGGTGGGGTGCACGCTCGGGCTCTACGGACGCGCTGCACTCGCCGAGGAGACGGGCCTTGTGCTCGAGCGCGGTTCGGGTGCCGTGGCGCTTGCCCACAACGTGCGTGAACGCGAAGACGTTGCACGGGTGCTCGAGCGCGTCGACGTGGCCGGGGGCGAGCTTGTCAAACCGGCTCAGGACGTCTTCTGGGGCGGGCACCATGGCTATTTTCGCGACCCGGACGCGCACCTCTGGGAAGTGGCCTTCAACCCGTTTTCACCCCTGTCGGCGGACGGGGCGTTTCGGTGGCGCGGCTACGGCGACACGTGAACCCGTGTCGACACAGGAGAACGAGACCATGACCCATGTCACCCACAGTGTCCGCGGCAGGAGGCCAACGTGAGCGACGCCATCCGCTTGCCGCACACCCCGTCATTCCGTCTCGACGGCAAGCGCGCCCTGGTGACCGGCGCGAGCTCCGGCATCGGGCTGGGCTCGGCGGTGGCGCTGGCCGAGGCGGGTGCCGAGGTGCTGCTGGTGGCACGCGGTGAGGCGCGGCTGCAAGCCACCTGCGACGCGATGCGCGAGGCCGGGTTGCAGGTCGAGGCAGCGGTGCTCGACGTCAGCGACCCGGTGGCCACCCGGGCCCTGATCGACTCACAGGCCGCGTTCGATGTGTTGGTCAACGCCGCCGGTTTGGCGCGGCATACGCCGGCGGTCGACACCGACCCGGCCGATTTCGATGCGGTCTACGACATCAACGTGCGCGGAGCCTACTTCCTCAGCACGGCGGTGGCGCGCGGCATGCTCGCGCGCGGGGACGGCGGGTCGATCATCCAGATCAGTTCGCAAATGGCGCACGTCGGCGGCGTCGACCGGGCGGTGTACTGCAGCAGCAAGCACGCAGTCGAGGGCTTCGTCAAAGCCATGGCGATCGAGTGGGGGCCGGCGCGCATCCGGATCAACACCGTCTGCCCGACCTTCGTGCGCACGCCGCTGACCGAACAGACCTTCAGCCGTCCAGAGCGGGTTGCGTGGATCCGGGAGAAGATCAAACTCGGGCGTATCGGTGAAGTCGAGGACATCATGGGACCGGTGTTGTTTCTCGCCAGCGACGCATCGGCGATGGTCACGGGCACGTCGTTGCTCGTCGACGGCGGCTGGACCGCAGACTGATGCGGTCTCGATCGGTGCACCGTGGGCGCCTCATGCGGGTCGTTGCGGCAACGGTGTCCTTGGGCGCGGGCCGTGGCCAGTAACCGGGTCACGGCAGAGCAGGTCGCACGGCACGCCGGCGTCAGCCAGTCGGCGGTGTCGCGGGTGTTCACCCCGGGTGCCAGCGCTTCGGCGAACACCGTCGAGCGTGTGCGCGCCGCTGCGGCCGAACTCGGCTACCGGCCAAACGTGCTGGCGCGCTCGTTGAAGGCCGGGCGGTCGCGCATCATCGGCATCGTCGTCGCCTACCTCGACAACCCCTTCTACCCCGACGCGCTCGAAAAGCTGTCCAAGGCCCTGCAGCAACGGGGCTACCACGCTCTGGTGTTCATGGCCGGTAACGAAGCCGACAACATGGAGGCGGTGCTCGCCGAGATCCTCGACTACCAGGTCGATGGTCTGGTACTCGCCTCGGCCAGCCTGTCCTCCGAACTCACGCGCCGCTGTCAACAGGCGGGTGTGCCGGTCTTGCTGTTCAACCGGGGCCAGGGCGACCCGGCGCTCTCCGAGGTGACCTCGGACAACTACGCGGGCGGGTACACGCTCGGGCGCTTCCTGGTCGACGGGGGACACCGTCGGATCGCCCACATCGCCGGGTGGTCGGGCGCATCGACGCAACAGGATCGCGAGCGGGGCTTCCGTGACGCCCTGGCCGCCGCGGGGCAGTCGCTCTTCGCAGTCGAGGCCGGTGAATTCCACGCCGACCGTGCACGAGACGCGGCACGGGCACTGTTCGCGCGCGCCGAGCGACCGGACGCCGTGTTCGTGGCCAACGACCACATGGCGCTGGCGGTGATGGACGTGTTGCGCTTCGAGCTCGGCCTGTCGATCCCCGACGACGTGTCCGTGGTCGGCTACGATGATGTGCCGCAAGCCGCCTGGGACAGCTACCAGCTCACAACCGTGCGCCAGCGCAGTCAGTTGATGGTCAATTGCGCGGTCGAAACGCTGCTCGAACAGATTGACAACCCTGACACGCCGCCGAGCCAACACGCGCTCGAGGCCCCCCTTGTCGTGCGGCAATCCGCACGACGGCCCACAGGACCCGACGTCTCATGAAAGGTTTCGACCCGAAATTTTCGGACTTCCCCGACTACATCATCGGTATCACCAAGGAGATCTGGGAAGACCGCCAGATCGCCACCTTGCACGACTACTACAGCGAGAACATCGTTGTCCGCTCGCCTGCTTCGATCACCCTCGGCAACGCCGGTGTCATCGCCGCGACGATGGCCACGCTCGCCGAGTTCCCGGACCGCACCCTGTATGGAGAGGACGTGATCTGGAGTGGGTCGCCGGAGGAGGGCATGCTGTCCTCGCACCGCATCTTTTCCACGGCCACCCACGCAGCCGCGGGGGTCTACGGTGAAGCGACGGGCAAGACACTCGGTTACCGCATCATTGCCGACTGCCATGCCCGCAATAACACCATCGACGACGAGTGGCTGATCCGGGACCAGGGGGCCATCGTGCGCCAACTCGGCATCGACCCGAAAACCTACGCGCGCGACCAGATCGAAGCGGAAGGCGGGCCGCTGCACGCCAAGCGTCCGTTCGACCGCAACGTCGACGTGACCGGCCCGTACGTCGGTCGAGGCAACGACAACGCCTGGGGCCAGCAGTACGCCGACGTGCTCAACCGATTGATGGGGGCGGATTTCGGTGCCGTGTCGGCCGTGTACGATCGCGCGTGCCACGTCTTCTACGCCGGCGGCGAAGAGGGGCACTCGCACGGGGCGGTCGACCGGTTCTGGCTCGGGCTGCGGGCGAGTTTCCCGTCGGCGACGTTCCGCATCGAACACTGCATCGGGCGCGAGGACGACACCATGCCGCCGCGCGCCGCGATCCGCTTTTCGCTCGAAGGCAAACACGACGGCTGGGGCCAGTTCGGTGCGCCCAGTGGTGCCGACGTCTATGTCATGGGCATGGCGCACGCCGAATTTGGTCCCTGGGGACTGCGCCGTGAATGGGCGCTGATCGACGAGACGGCGATCTGGAAACAGATCCTGCTCCACACTGGATGACACGGAGACGCACATGAGCCGATTGCTCACCACCCACGTGGGGTCATTGCCCCGCACCCAAACCGTCGTGGATTTCATTTTTGCGCGAGAGCGGGAAGAGGCGTATGACGAGGCGGCCTTCGACACGGCGATGCACGCGGCCGTGGATGACACCGTCCGCCGTCAGGTCGAGGCCGGGGTCGACATTGTCAGCGACGGCGAAACCAGCAAGATCTCCTACGCGACTTACGTCAAGGACCGCTACACCGGCTTCTCTGGTGACAGCGAGCGCAACGCCCCGGCGGACCTCAAGCAGTTTCCGGGCTTTCTCGCGAGACTCGCCGACAGCGGTGGCACGCCGACCTACGCCCGCCCGATGTGCACCGGCGAGGTGCGCTCGAAAGGGCAGGGCGAACTGCAGAAGGACATCGCCAATCTCACCGCGGCGATGCAGGCGCACGGCGTACAGCGCGGGTTCATGAACGCCGCGTCGCCCGGCGTGATCTCCCTGTTTCTGCAGAACGCCCACTACCCGACGCGCGAGGCCTATCTCGCGGCACTGGCTGACGCGATGCGCGATGAATACCGCACGATCGTCGACGCCGGACTGGACCTGCAACTCGATTGCCCGGACCTCGCGCTGTCGCGGCACATGCTGTTCACCGACCTCAGCGACGACGAGTTCATCCGTGTGGCCGAGTCGCACGTCGAAGCGCTCAACCACGCACTCGACGGCGTTGACCCGGCCAGGGTGCGCGTGCACATCTGCTGGGGCAACTACGAGGGCCCGCACGTCTGTGACATCGACATGGACAAGGTTTTCACGACCTTGATGAAGACCCGGGCGCGCTACATCCTGTTCGAGACCAGCAACCCGCGGCACGGGCACGAGTGGACGGTGTTTCGCGACCGCAAGCACGAGATTCCGGACGACAAGGTGTTGATCCCTGGCGTCGTCGACACCACCAGCAACTTCGTCGAGCACCCTGAGCTGGTCGCGCAGCGCATCGAGCGCTTTGTCGACATCGTCGGCTCGGACCGGGTCATAGCCGGCTCGGACTGCGGGTTCGGCACCTTCGCCGGCTATGGCGCGATTGACCCGGACATCGCCTACGCCAAGATCGCCGCGATCAGCGCCGGTGCGCGCCTCGCCGAGGGCCGCTTCGATGGATGACGCGCTGCTCGACCTGTTGCGCCGCGTCGACACGCCGACAGTGTGCAATGCCATCGAGGTCGCCGAGGGCAAGCGCGGTTTCGACCGCTTCACGCGCGGCACCGTGCTGGCGTCGGCGCCCACCGCCGGCGCCGTGGTCGGGCAGGCACGCACGGCCAAGATCGCTGCGGTCGCGCCGCCCAGCGAAGCGCCCGAGGTCATCCGGGCTCGGCGCATGGCGTACTACCGGCACATGAGCGAGGGGCCGCGCCCCGCGCTGGCGGTGGTCGAAGACGTCGACCACCCGTCGTGCATCGGCGCCTACTGGGGCGAGATCAACACCACGGTGCACAAGGGTTTCGGCCTGGCCGGTGCGCTGACCAACGGCGTGATGCGGGACCTCGGCGACATGCCCGACGGTTTCCCGGTGATCGCGGGCTCGATCGGTCCGAGCCACGGTTTCGTGCACGTGCGCGAGATCGACACGCCGGTCACGGTGTTCGGTCTCACCGTACACCCGGCCGAATGGGTCCACGCTGATCGCCACGGCGCAGTGGTGATTCCGGAGCCCGTTTTGCCGGCCTTGCACGACGCGATCCTGAAAATGCAGGCGACGGAGCAACTGGTGCTCGAACCGGCGCGGCGCGACGGCTTTGACTTCGCGGCCTTCGAGGCCGCGTGGTCGGCGTTCGAAAAGGCGCGTACGTGAAACGTAGTTCCCTGTGTACAGGGTCAATGCGACAAAATGGCTGGCGGGTTTAGTTCACTCCCGCGGAATTTTGGTCGACAAATCGGATTTTTGCTCTTTTTGGGTCTGGTATACGGGGCGCGGTGTGTGAGAAAAAGGGGTTGTGCCAGGTAACGAAAAGTCCAATTGGAGATGGCTAATGGCAGAGGAACTGCGCAAAGAAACACTCATGGATAAAGCCGTTCAACACTACAGAACACTGAAGCCGAATATTCGTAGCGGTGACTTGATCTTCGCTTCTGGGAACTACTACACCTCCAGGCTCATTCGGGAGGCAACGGACTCAAGTTGGAGTCATGTTGGGATCCTGTATGTAGCCAAAGATATCAATCGGACACTGATACTGGAGAGCGTTGAAGATTCTGGTGTGCGGGTGGTGCCCGTCGAGAAGTATTTAACCGACTATGCGAACGACAAGCCCTACGAAGGAGAGGTGGTTGTTGCACGCGTGAGGGGGCCAAACGCCAGTGATCGTAAAAAAATGATTGCCTCAGGCGTCGACGAGCTAACCCGGCCCTATGATCGTGACGAAATAACCCGGATCGCCGCGAGAATCGCTCTTAAAATAGGCCGGTACAGGCGTGACAGAGAGTACATCTGTTCAGAATTGGTTTACGAGTGTTTCAAGAACGCAGGGTGGCAATTTTCCTTTGACGCCCGTGGGTTTATCAGCCCGGCTAACATCTGGAGCCACAACGAAGTCAGTCTTATAGGTCGAATCTTGTGACGATCCACAGGAGTAAAATCGACGCTTCGTAGAACGCTTCGTGTAGCACTTGTTTCGTGAGATTGATCCGCGCTGCAGTCTAGTGAGCGTGCCCCGTACAGGCCGAACGCATCCGACTAAGTAGGGAAATTCGTACCACCGTGATACGGCGGAATCCCTATGTAGCGCGGACTGTCAGTCGGCACTGATCCGCAAGCCGTCGCCGTCGAAGAGGTGGACGTTTTCGCTTCGCAGTGACAGCTCGGTTGTCTCGCCGCTGGCACCGGCGGCGCCGGCGCGCTCGGCGATGAAGTGCGACACCCCGAGTGCGCTGCCGTGCAGGTGGCTGCTGCCGCCGAGTTGTTCGACCAGGTCGACCTCGAGCGCGAAGCGCACGTCGCCGTCGTCGCCCGCGAGGTCCTGCGGGCGAATGCCGAGCGTGACCGTCTGACCGGTGTGCAGGTGCGACCCCGACTGACGAACCGACAAGGTGTCGCCGTTCGGTGTCTGCAGCACGAGGTGGTCGGCCGCGGCGGCGTTCACTGTGGCTTCGACAAAATTCATCTTGGGCGAACCGATGAACCCGGCGACAAAGGCGTTCGCCGGCCGGTTGTAAAGCTCGAGCGGCGCGCCCACCTGTTCGATGATGCCGGCTCGAAGGACGACGATGCGGTCGGCCAGGGTCATCGCTTCGACCTGGTCGTGCGTCACGTAGATCATCGTTGTGGCGAGCTGCTGGTGCAGCTTGGCGATTTCGAGCCGCATGTCGACACGCAGCTCGGCATCGAGGTTTGACAAGGGCTCGTCGAACAGAAAGACCTTCGGGTCGCGCACGATCGAGCGACCGATTGCCACGCGCTGCCGCTGGCCACCGGACAGTTGCGCGGGTTTGCGGTCGAGCAGGGCATCAAGTTGCAGCGATTTCGAGGCGGCCGCGACCTTCTCGGCGATGACGGCAGGGTCAACGTTGTTCATCCGCAAGCCGAAACCCATGTTGTCGCGCACCGTCATGTGCGGGTACAGCGCGTAGCTCTGGAACACCATCGCGATGCCGCGGTCGACTGCAGCGCGGTCGGTGACATCTTCGTCGTCGATGTGAATCGTGCCGGAGCTGAGGGTCTCGAGGCCGGCGATCAGACGCAACAGTGTGGATTTGCCACAGCCACTCGGACCGACGAAAACGGTGAATTCCCCGTCGGCGATGTCGAGATCGACCCCGCGGATGACGTTCACGTCACCAAAGGTTTTCCTGGCGTTCTCCAATTTGACTCGCGCCACGGCGATGCCTCCTTCAGGTCAGGTGTGCCGAGCCCGTCGGCAACAGTCGATTTCCTACGGTGTGCGCGCTCTCTCGCACCCACTGACGCCACTGTTCAAAACTGCCCGGCTCGACCCGAAAGGTCGGTGCGGACACGCTGATGGCAGCCACGGTCTCACCGGCGCAATCCACGATCGGCGCCGCGATGCAGCGGATGCCGACGTGGTGTTCCTCGTTGTCCTCGGCGATCCCGTGAGCCGCGACGGTGTGGAGCTGCTCGAGCACCTTGCCGGGTTCGGTCACGGTGTTGCCGGTGAAGCGCGCGAAGGCGGTGCGTTCGATGATCGCCTCGCGCTGGGGTGTCGGCGCGGCGGCGAGCAGCGCCTTGCCCGCGGCGGTGCACCAGGCTGGCACGCGGTGGCCGACGCTGACCGAGGTGCGCACGCTCTGCGCGCTCTCGACACAATCGAGGTGGACTACGTGCGTGTCGGCCAACACGGAGAGCATCACGGTTTCGCCGGTGCGTTCGGACAGGGTTTCGAGCGCGTCCCGCGCCAGGTGACGCAAATCGTTGCGTGACCAGATGCGGTTGGCCCACTCGAGCAGCCGAAAACCGGCGCGGTAGGTGTTGGCGTGTTCGTCAAACACCACCAGCCGCTCGTCGATGAGGTCAGCCAGTGCACGGTGCAGGCTCGCCTTGGGGTAGCCCGTTTGCACCTGCAACTCTGCAAACCGAAACGCCGTACCGGCCGTGATGATGTCGAGCAGAGTGATGCTCCGCGAGAACGCCGAGGCGCGCGCGCGGCCGCTCTCGGCGCCAGGGTCGGCCTCGCGCTCGGTTGGGTCGGCGTTCTGTTTGACAGGGTTTGGCATCGCGGGCTACTTTTGGAACATTGTTCCATATTGCATGATTTGAGACAATCGTGAACTTTGCTGACCCGCGGATTGCCGCGGGCCGCCACCGTCACCCGCGAGCATGAACCCGACATCCACACCCGCCATCTGGCGTCTCGACGGCGCCGATCAGACGCTCGTGCTGATCGGCGAGGGCACTGCTGTGCCCCGGTTGCTGTGGTTGGGCGATCGGTTGCCAGACGGGCTCGACGCCGCTGCACTGGCCGCCGTGCGTGCGGAGCCCCTGGCGCACGCCACCGTGGACACGCCGCCGCACGCGTCGGTGTTCCCGGTGCTCGCCAACGGCCACGCTGGGCCGCCCGCCCTGCGCGCGCACCGTGCTGGCCGTGGCTTCGGCCACCGACCCGAGCTGGCGTCGGTGTCCCGCGAAGACGGCGCGCTGCGCGTGCACCTCGCCGATCCGGGTGCGGACCTCGCCGTGACGGTTGACGTGCGGCTCGATGTCAGCAGCGGCGTCTGCGTGTGGTCGACCGAGCTCCGCAACACCGGGCAGGACGCGTTGACGGTCGATTGGCTGGCGGCTGCGAGCCTGGAGTTGCCCGTCGCATTCGGGGCGTGTGAACACTTCGGGGGTCGTTGGGGGCAGGAATTGCAGTGCCAGCGGCTCGAAATCGACGCGGGGCCTTTGCTGCGCGAGAGCTGGCGGGGCCGCACGGGTCACCAATCCTACCCGGGCGTGGTTGTGGGCGAGCCTGCTTTCGATTGCCACAGTGGCGCCTGTTGGGTGGCGCAATTGGGCTGGAGCGGCAACCACCGGCTGCAACTGCAGCGCGATGACCACGGTGTGCCGGTATTGCAATTCGGTATCGCCTATCACCCGGGCGAGTGCGAACTCGGCCCGGGCGAGTCGATGACCACGCCGCCGGTGTACATCGCCACCGGCCGAGGGCGAGATCGGGCAAGCCAACGGGTGCACCGCCACGCGCGCACGGGCGTGTTACCGCGTTGGACGCGTCAGCGGCGCCCTGTCCACTGCAACAGCTGGGAAGCGCTGTACTTCAACCACGAGGCGGACACGCTCCAGGCGTTGATCGACGCCGGCGCCGCCGCGGGTGCCGAGCGCTTCGTGCTTGACGACGGCTGGTTCAACGCACGACGCAGCGACACCGCGGGCCTCGGCGATTGGTGGGTCGACGAATCGGTGTACCCCGACGGCCTGCGCCCGGTGGTCGAGGCGGTGCGGGCGCACGGCATGCAGTTCGGCCTCTGGTTCGAACCCGAAATGGTCAACCCTGACTCCGAGACCCTGCGCGCGCACCCCGACTGGGTATTACGTCTGGACGGTGTTGAAACGCCATTGGCACGCCAGCAACTGGCGCTCGACCTCGCTCGAGCGGATGTGTGCGACTACCTGTACGAACGGGTGTCGAGCCTCGTCGACGAGTACGAGGTCGATTACATCAAATGGGACATGAACCGCGACCTGGTGCTGCCGGGTGACGGCAAGCGTGCCGTGGCGGCCCGTCAACCCGACGCGGTGCGCAACGTGATGAGCCGTCTGACGGCGCGCTTTCCACGGCTCGAAATCGAGACGTGCGCCTCGGGCGGCGCACGCCTGGACTGGGGGCTGCTGGCGGTGTGCGGGCGTGTATGGCTGTCGGACAACCTCGATCCGATCGACCGACTGCGCATGCAGGCGGCCGCGAGCGTGTTCCTGCCGCGCGAAGTGCTGGGCTCCCACGTCGGCCACCACCGTGCACACCTCACGGGGCGACAGACGCCGATTGCCACGCGGGCCATCGTGGCGCTCGGCGGGCAGTACGGATTCGAAACCGACCTGCGCACGCTCGCCACGGACGATCTCGATGTGCTCGCACACTACACGGCGGTGTACAAGGCGCACCGGGACTGGCTTGCCGAGTCGACGCAGTGGACTGTCGCGGGATTGCCGGTCAGCGCGCTGGGAGAGGCGCGCGTCTCACCCGACGCTGCGGTCGCACTGGTGAGTGTGGTTGTGCAGTCGGCACCGCCGCAAGCGTCGCCGGGCTGCCTGCGCATCCCGGGCCTCGACCCGGATGCACAGTACCGCGTTTCGGTCGCCAACCACGGGCTCGAGGAGCTCGCGCCGTTCAACCGGGCTTTCCCGCTGTGGTGCGAGCGCGAGACGCGGGTGCACGGTGCCGTGCTCGCGACCGTCGGCCTGACGCTGCCTGTGATGCCCGCCCAATCCGCGCTGCTGGTGTTGGTGCTGCGAGATGAGTGAGATGCACGATTTGCAAGACGAGTTCGGTCACCGCTACCAGGACGCCCGCGGCGTGCGGGCCTTTCACGCACCGGGTCGTGTGAACCTGATCGGTGAGCACACCGATTACAACGGGGGGTTGGTGCTGCCCTGTGCGATCGACCGAGGCACGCAACTGCTGGTGCGCCGCACCGCGGCACGCAGCATCAAGCTCGCCTCGCTGAATTTCGACCTGATCGCGATCCTCTCGCCTGACGAGGCGGGCACGGCCGTCGGCGACCACTGGATAAACTACCCGCTCGGCGTGATCGCGCAGTTTGCCAAGCGCGGTGTCACGGTCACGGGCATCGAATGCCTCTACCGCGGCGACATTCCGAATGGGGCGGGCCTGTCTTCGTCGGCGTCGGTGAACATCGTTACCGCGGTGGCGCTCAACGCCGTGTTCGAGTGCGGTTTCTCGCAGCTCGAACTCGTGCACATGGCACAGGCCGCCGAGAACGAGTTCATTGGTCTCGCCTGCGGGGTGATGGACCCGTACGCCATTGCGATGGGGCAACGTGGCCACGCGATGGCGCTCGACTGCAGCACGCTCGAGTGCGACCAGGTGCCGCTCGACCTCGATGGCCACACGCTGGTGATCAGCAACTCCAACCAGCGGCGGGAGCTCAATGACTCGGGCTACAACACGCGTCACCGCGAGTGTGTGACCGCGCTCGAAATCGTGCAGCAGTCGCACGGCATCGAGGCGCTGGCGGCGCTCGACATGGCGACACTCGCGTCGCAGGCGAGCGCCTTTGCCGGACAGGACACGGCCTTTCGGCGGGCCCGTCACGTGGTCACCGAACAGGCGCGGGTGCTCGGGGCGTGCGAGGCGTTGCGCGCGGGCGACCTCGCGCAGTTCGGGCAGCACATGTGCGCGAGCCACGCGTCGCTGGCGCAGGACTTCGACGTCTCGACGCCGGCGCTCGATGCGCTGGTGGCCGCGGCGATGGCCGTGCCCGGCGTGGTCGGCAGCCGCATGACCGGCGCCGGCTTCGGCGGGTGCACGGTGTCACTTGTGGCAGACACGGCCTTGGCCGCCTTCGAAAGCGAGGTCAGTGCGCGGTACCACCGTGAGACCGGACTGACCGCCGATTTCCACCCGGTGGTCGCGTCCGACGGCGCGGGCGAGCGGCCGTTGTGAGTGCGAACTGGCAGCACCGGTGGCACCCGCTGCGCCAGGAATGGGTGCAGATCGCCGCGCAGTCCGCCGGCCGACCCTGGTCCGGTGCCAGGGTTGGTGCCCGGACCGAGACCGTTCCCGAACACGACCCGGGCTGTTACCTGTGTCCACGCGTGACGCGGGCGACCGGCGCCACCAACCCCGACTACGTCGGGCCCTTCGCTTTCGACAACGATTTTGCCAACCTGGTCGCCGATCCGCCTGGCCTGCAGTCCGAGGATGCCGACCCCTTGCACCGCACCGCCTTGCCGCGCGGACGCTGCCGGGTGCTGTGCTGGTCGGAGCGACACGACCTGACCCTGGCAGACCTGAGCACCGCAGAGATGGCCGCTGTGGTCGCGCTGTGGCGGGACGAGTACCTCACGCTCGCGGCCGACCCCACGATCCACCAGGTGATCGTGTTCGAGAACAAGGGTGTGGAAATCGGGGTGTCTAACCTGCACCCGCACGGCCAGGTGTACGCGACGGATTTCGTCACCGACACCGCGGCGCGGCAGCGCCACGCCCAGGCGTCCTACCTCGCGGAGCACGGCCGACCGCTGTTGCAGGACCTGCTGGCGCGCCCGACCTACGACGGCGCTTTACTGGTGTCCGCCAATACAACCTGGCGGGCCATCGTGCCGTTCTTTGCCCGCTTTCCGTTCGAAGTCTGGATCGTGCCCGAACGGTCGTTTTCGCACCTGGGCGAGGCCTCGGTGCCGGAGTTGTCAGATCTCGCGTCGCTCTACCGCGACGTGGTGCGTCGGTTCGACGCGGTGTTCGAGCAGCGCACGCCGCACAACACGCTGTTGCACAACGCGCCCTGCGACGACCACCCGGACAACGCCGCAGTGGGCTTCCACATCGTTGTGCAATGCCCGTTGCGCGCACCCGGCATGCTCAAGTACATGGGGGGCTACGAGCAGTCGGCCGGCAACATCGTGAACCCGGTGCAACCCGAGGACGCCGCCAAGCGGCTGCGCGGCGCGGGAGCCACGGTGTGAGACTCGGCGTCTGTTACTACCCGGAACACTGGCCACGCGAGCGCTGGGCGGACGACGCCGCACACATGGCCTCGCTCGGCATTCGCGTCGTGCGCATTGGCGAGTTTGCCTGGAGTCAGATCGAGCCGGCAGCCGCGGACTACCGCCTCGATTGGCTGGCGGAGGCGATCGACACGCTGCACGGGGCAGGGCTCGAGGTGGTCCTCGGCACGCCGACCGCGTGTCCACCGAAGTGGCTGGTCGATGCGCACCCCGAGATCCTGCCGGTCGACGCGGTGGGCCGGGTGAGGGGGTTCGGCTCGCGGCGCCACTACGACTTCTCCTCGCCCGTCTACCGTGAGCACAGCCGACGCATCGTCACGGTGTTGGCGGACACGTTCGGCACGCACCCGGGGGTCGTCGCCTGGCAACTCGACAACGAGTACGGGTGCCACGATACGATTGAGAGTTTCTCCGACGCGGCGCGCACCGCCTTCCAGAGCTGGTGTCGCGCGCGGTACGTCGATGTCGACACCCTCAACCGGCTCTGGGGCAACGACTTCTGGAGTCTCAACTACCCGACGTTCGAGTCCATCGAGCCACCGGCTGGCACGGTCACGGACACCAGTCCCGCGCACCGCCTCGCCTGGTGGCGTTTCAGTTCCGAGCAGGTGGTGGCGTTCAACCGCGAGCAGGCCGACATCCTGCGCGTGGCGTCGCCCGGTCGTGACCTGATGCACAACTACATGGGCAACTTCACGGCCTTTGATCACCACGCGGTCGCACGCGACCTCGACGTGGCGGGTTGGGACAACTACCCGTTGGGTTTTCTCGACCGCGACGCCGCGACCGAGGCCGATCGGGTGCGCTGGTTGCGCACCGGCCACCCGGACGACAGTGCCTTCCACCACGACCTCTACCGCGGGGTCGGCCATGCACAACGCGGCCGCTTCTGGTTGGTTGAGCAACAGCCCGGGCCGGTGAACTGGGCACCACACAACGCAGTGCCGCTGCCGGGCATGGTGCGTCTCTGGGGGCTTGAGGCCGCCGCGCACGGCGCCGAGCTCTGCAGTGTGTTCCGGTACCGCCAGCAACCGCGCGCGCAGGAACAGTTCCACGCCGGCCTGCTGTTGCCCGACGGCAGCGAAAGCCCGGCCGCCGACGAGATGCGCGCATTGCGTGACGACCTCGCGTCGCTCGGTGCGCTGGACGATACCGCGCAAGCGCCGGTGGCGATGGTGTTCGACTACGACGGCCAGGCCGCGCTGGGGGCCGCGCCCCAGGGGGCCAACGCAGACCCGCTGGGTGCCGTGAAAGGCTGGTACCGCGCCGTGCGGGCGGCGGGCGTGTCGCTGGACATCCTGCCACCGGACGCCGATTTCGACGGCTACGCGCTCGTGATCCTCAGCAACAGCGCGGTCGCCGACGACGCGCTCGTCGACCGGCTCGACGCGAGCGGTGCGACCGTGGTCGCGGCAGCGCGAAGCCAGAGCTTCGACGCCGAGTGTGCGATCCCCGACACCCTGGCACCCGGCAGCTTGCAACGCGTGTTGCCGCTGCGGGTGATCCAGGTCGAATCCTTGCCGGACACGGTGAACGAGCCCGTCGACGGCGACCCCGACACGGTCGCGTGGCGCTGGCGCGAGCGGGTTCAGAGCGCACTCACGCCGCACGCCCACTTTGCCGACGGTTGGGGGTTTCACTACCAGTTGGGCCGGTGGCACTACGTCAACGCGCGCTTGACCCAGGCGAGTTGCAACCGCTTTGTGCGAGCACGCCTCGCCGACAGCGGTGTGGCCGTGGTGCCGTGTGAGGGGGGCTTGCGGTTGCGGCGACGTGGCCAGCTGGTGTTCGCAACCAACTACGGACCCGAGGCGGCCGAGCTGCCGCACGCGGGTGAGTATCTGATCGGCTCGTCGGTGCTGCAGGCTGCGCAATGCGCGGTCTACCGGGACGGGGCCGGTTGAACGGACGTGTCGCCGTGGGTGACCCCGGTGACCGAGGTGGCGGTGTCGCCGCCCGGCAGTCAGAGACTGTCGAGAGGAGGGAGGAAGTGAGTGTCGGGGACTGCGGGATGTGCTCTGACGCACCGCGCGATACGCGCGTGGCGGCGGGGGGATTCCGCGGTCTCCAGCGGAGCGTGGCGAGACGGAGAAGTGATATCGTTGACCCGCGCGACGCACAACAACAGTCGGCCTGCACAGGCCAAACAGCGTCAAACTCATGCCAATTTGGAGGCACAACATGACATTTTCGCTCAAGAAGTCAGTGGCAATGCTCGCCCTGTCTACCACCGTGTCGACCGCCGCGCTGGCGGGCGATCTGGTGATCAACTTCGACGACCCGAACCCGGGCCCGAAAGCCGGTTTCGAAGCGGCGGTTGAAGCGTTCAAGAAAGCCAACCCCGACGTCAACGTCACGGTCAACATCAACGACCGCGAAGCGCACAAGACCGCGATCCGCAACTTCCTGTCCGCCGACGCGCCGGACATCACGTCCTGGTACCCCGGCAACCGCATGGCGCCGTTCGTCAACGCGGGCCTGTTCGAGGACGTGTCTGACGTCTGGGACGCGAACAACTTCCACGAGGACCTCGCCGCGATCAAGCCGACGATGACCATCGACGGCAAGCAGTGGGGCGTGCCCTACACCTACTACCAGTGGGGCGTGTACTACCGCAAGGACATCTTCGACAAGCTGAACCTGGCCGAGCCGACCAACTGGGACGAGTTCAACGCGGCGGCCAAGACGCTGATGGACGCCGGCGTGACGCCGATCACCATCGGCACCAAGTACCTCTGGACCGCAGCGGGCGTGTTCGACTACCTGAACCTGCGCATCAACGGCTACGAAGTCCACAACGACCTCACCGCCGGCAAGATCAAGTACACCGACGAGCGCATCAAGAACGTGTTCATGACGTGGAAAGACATGGTTGACGCGGGCTACTTCGTTGACAACCACGCCACCATGTCCTGGCAGGAAGCGATTGCACCCTTCGCCAACGGCGACGCGGCGATGTACGTGATGGGCAACTTCTCCGTGGACGGCTACAAGAACGCCGGCCTCACCGAAGACCAGATCGACTACTTCCAGTTTCCGGAAATCACCCCAGGCCTCGCACGGGCAGAAGAGGCGCCGGCTGACGCGTTCTTCATCCCGTCTCGGGCGAAGAACAAGGAAGACGCGCGCAAGTTCCTCGCGTTCATCGCACAGCCGGACATCCAGACCGAGTGGAACAACACCATCGGACAGTTGCCGATCAACAAGAACGCGCAAGTGGGCGACAGCAAGTTCCTCAAAGAGGGCTTCGAGACCCTGTCCACCGCATCGGGCCTTGCGCAGTTCTACGACCGCGACGCGCCGGCTCAGATGGCCAAGGCGGGCATGGAAGGCTTCCAGGAGTTCATGCTCGACACGTCCAAGATGGACGCGATCCTCGAGCGTTTGGACAAGGTTCAGGACGACGTCTACAACTGAGCCTGATGGCTGCCAGGTGGCCTCGCGCCACCGGGCGGCGGTCTGTGCAATGCACTCCGTGCCGTCCGGGCACGGGGTGTGCGCCACCCGACACACGGTAGGAGAGACGCATGGCAACAACGGACACCGGTCTCGGCCGAACCAGCCGCGACACGTGGCTCTACCGCAACCGCATCAAGCTCGCGCCGTGGCTGTTCGTCGCGCCCGCGCTGCTGTTTTTCGCGGTCTACGTGATCATACCGATCTTTCAGTCGATCTCGATTTCCTTCTACGAGTGGAACGGCCTCTACAACGCCGAGGGGGAATCGACGGCGGAGTGGGTCGGCTTGGAGAATTACGCGAAACTGCTCGACGACGAGCGCTTCTACGTGTCGCTCAAGAACAACGTGATCTGGCTGGTGTTCTACATGCTTGCCGTGCCGATCGGCCTCGCGATCGCGCTGTTTCTCAACCAGACCGTGACCGGCATACGACTGTACAAGTCGCTCTTCTTTTTTCCCTTCGTCATCTCCCAGGTGGTGGTGGGGCTGATTTTCGGGTGGTTTTACAACCCCGACTTCGGCGTGATCGGGTCGCTGTGGAAGGCGGCCTTCTGTGAGGAGACGATCAACATCGTCGGCAACGTCACGACCAAATGCAGCGCGCCACCGCCCGACATCCTCGCCGACGAGAACTGGGCGACCTTTGCGATCATCTTCGCCGGTCTCTGGCCGCAGATCGCCTACTGCATGATTCTCTACCTGACCGGGCTCAACAACGTCTCGCCCGATCAGATCGAAGCGGCCCGTCTCGACGGCGCGCGTGGCTGGCGCATGCTACGGCACGTGATCCTGCCGCAACTCGCACCGGCCACCTTCCTCGCCATCGTGGTCACGGTCATCGGCGCACTTCGCTCTTTTGACATGATTGCGATCATGACGCGCGGTGGCCCTTTCGGGTCGACCAACGTGCTGGCGTATTACATGTACGAGACCGCCATCTCCGAATACGGTGACCGGTACGGCTACGGGTCCGCGATCGCGACCGTGCTGTTCCTGATCATGCTGGTGTACATCTCGTACTTCCTCTGGCGCATGTACCAAGACGAGAAGGGGCGTTGAGATGTTTCCGAAACCCATAGAACAGTCTTCACCCGCTCGGCAACTGCTCTACAAGTTCTCGTTGCCGATCGTCCTGTTCATCTGGCTGCTGCCGCTGCTCGCGATCTTCATGACGTCGATTCGGCCAGCGGTCGACATCAACTCGGGCAACATGTTCGGTTGGCCGTCGTCGTTCGACCTGATTCCGAACTACATCGCTGTCTTCACCGATTCCGAGGCCCTGGTGTACTTCTGGAACTCGGTTAAGGTGACCATACCGACCGTGATCATATCGGTGTCGCTGGCTTGCCTGGCTGGCTACGGCCTGGCGATCTACCGCTTCCGCTTTGCACTGCCGCTGTTCTTCCTGTTCATTGCGGGCAACTTCGTGCCGTTTCAGATTCTGATGGTGCCGGTGAGGGACCTCTCCGTACGCACGGGCCTGTACGACACGGTGACTGGCCTGGTGCTGTTCCACGCAGCCTTCCAGACCGGCTTCTGTACCTTGTTCATGCGCAATTTCATCCGCGACCTGCCGCGCGAGCTCATCGAGAGTGCGCGCATCGAGGGCGTCGGCGAGTTGCGTATTTTCTGGTACCTCGTGCTGCCGCTGGTGCGGCCGGCGATCGCGGCGCTGTCGGTGCTGATCTTCACCTTCATCTGGAACGATTTCTTCTGGGCGACGGTCCTGACCCAGGGTGAATCGTCGAAGCCGATCACCGCGGGCATCCGCGCCCTGAACGGGCAGTTCGTCTCGCAATGGCACCTGGTGTCGGCGGCGTCGTTGATGGCGGCCGTGCCGCCGGTGGTGATCTTCTTCGCGATGCAAAAACACTTCATTGCCGGTCTGACACTCGGTGCGACCAAGGGCTGATGTGAGAAGCCTGGCTGCGCCCCGACGCCGACTCGCCCGCGCATGAGCGGTCTGATCGGCTCGTTGACCACGGTGGAATGGGCGCTGCTTGCGCTCAACACCCTGCTGTTGGTGTTTGCCAAGCCGATCCTGTCGCGGATCACCTCCACCGCGGACGAGCGTTCGAGCGCGTGGCGACTGAACGCGTTTCGCGGCCTGAACGTGTTGATGCTGCTCACCGTCGGCACCGGGGCGGCGCTCGGCCCGAACGCGGGCGAGCGCGGCGTGTTGCTGAAGTTGCTGCTGGTTTTGGCGACGGTGTGGTGTTTTTACCTCGCCATGCAGCTCGCCGGCTACGGCCTGCGGCAACGCTATGGCGTGCGGCGCACAGTCGACGGTCAGGAGGTGCTCTCGGACAGCTGGACCTCGCGCCTGTTGTATTTGCTCGCCTGCGGTTTCCTGTCGGTCCTCGGCTTGGTCACGGCCATCCAGATTGCCGGCTTCAACAGCCTCTTGCAAACCACTGGCGTGCTCGGGTTTCTCGGCGTGTTTCTGGCGCTCACGCAATCGAGTTGGTTGCCGGACATCGCCGCCGGCCTGATCCTGCTCGATGGGCGGATGCTGGAAGAGGGCGACATCGTGCTGGTGCCCTTTGGCCAACAGCGAACGACCTGCGCCGTGCACAAGACCAAACTCTTCCACACCGAGCTGCTCGACCTCGCCGACAACCACCGCATCATGGTCAGCAACGCCTGGTTGCGCGGGCAACCGCTGCACAACCTCAGCAAGTTTGCGTCAGCCAAGGGGTTGCGTGAGGCGCTCCACTTCAAGATCGGCTACGAGGTCACGGCCGACACAGTGCGGGCGCTGATGGCCTCGGCGGCCGAACGGGCCGCGGCCGACGGCGTCGCCTTCGAATCGCAGCATCCGATCGAGGTCGTATTGCAGGACACCGGCGACCACGCGCTCGAGTGGATGGTGTGCTATTACACCAAGGCCGTACGCAAACGGCTGCTGATCCGACAACAGATGCGCGAACATATCCTGAACGAAGCCCAGTCACGCGGCGTGTCGCTGGCGACTCCCTTTGGCGTCAGCCTGGACGGCAGTGTCCTCCCGGCGGGCACCGGAGCGACGCCGTGACCGAGGCGCGGGTGAGCCGCATCGCCGGCGACGGCATTGGCGTGGATGTCACGGCAGCGACCTGCGAGGTGTTGGCGGTGGCGGCCGAGTGCGTGCCGGGGTTTTCTTTGGCCTACCGTGACATCGATGCGGGGGCGGGCCTGTATGCCCGCGAGGGCATCGACATCGAAGCGGGGGGCGAGCGTGCTGCCGGCGAGGCCGACGCGATTCTGCTCGGCGCCATCGGCCTGCCGAGCGTGCGCCACACGGACGGCACCGAGATCTCGCCTCACCTCCGTCTGCGCGATCGCTTCGGGCTCTACGCCGGGGTGCGCCCGGTCAAGGCCTACCCGAACGCGCCCCAGCGGTTGGCCGATCCCCGTGCCGCCGACATCGACCTGGTGATCCTGCGGGAATCGACCGAGGGCTTGTTCTACTCTGCCGCCGTACACGGTCGCAGCGAGGTCATCGGCGACAGCGAGGTGCGGGACACCCTGCGGATCACGCGTACCACCACCGAGAAACTGCACCGCTTCGGCTTCAACTACGCGCGCAAGCGCAAGGCGCGCGGGAAACGCGGCTTGCTGACCTGCGTCGACAAGGCGAATGTGTTCACGTCGATGGCCTTTTTCCGGCGTATTTTCGACGAGGTTGCCGACGCCAACCCGGATATCGAACGGGGGTACAACTACGTCGACGCGCAGGCGCTCGACCTGATTCGCCAGCCCTGGGCCTTTGATGTGCTCGTCACCGAGAACATGTTCGGTGACATTCTCTCGGACCTTGCCGGCGGACTGGTGGGCGGCATGGGCATGGCGAGCTGTGCCGAGATCGGCGACGACATCGGCTTGTTTCAACCGGCCCACGGCAGCGCGCCCGACATCATGGGCAGCGACCGCGCCAACCCCTTGGCCGCGATTCTCAGCGGCGCGCTGATGCTGGATTACCTCGGCGACACACTCGACTGTGCCGCGATGAACGAGGCTGCCGAACTGATCGAACGCTCAGTGGAGGCCGGTTTCGCGGCAAACACCCTGCGGCCCGCGGAATTCGGCGGTGACATGGGGACACGCGCCATCACGGCCGCCGTGATCGCATCGCTGCGCGCACAGGACTGACGCTCAGGTTACGTGGTCTATCGCCGGCGAGCTGTGACGGGCGTGCCAGGGCCCCGCGCGGCCGCTAGTGGTCGCCCCAGGCCCGGATGCGAAACAGCATCTTGTTGACCCGCAGGATCTCGCGAACCGTGACGGTGCCCTCGGTGGCAGTCCCGTTCTTGACGAGCAGGACGTGGCCTTCCTCGGCGTCGATCAGCTGGCTCAGGACCTCCTGGATGCGCGTCGTCGGCTCGATCAGGGTGACGTTGGTGCCGGCGAGGGCGTGCAACGGCTCCTCGAAGGCCGGGTCGCTGCTCTCGCTGATCTCGTTGAGCGGCAGCAGGTCGAGCTGGCTCACGGGCTTGCCGCCGCTGGCGTCTGGCAGGCTTGCAATGTGTGCCATTTCCCGGATGCCCTCGGGCGCCTGCATCGAGATCAGCAGGTCGTCTGTGGTCAGCACGGTGTCGACGTTGCCGTCCTGATCGCGCAGGCCGATCACGGTGGTCTCGTGCTCGTGCATCGCCTTGACCGCATCGAGACCGGTCTGGCTGTCGTCGAGGATGACCAGCGGCTGCATGATGTCGCGGGCCGTTTGCGCACCGCGGAAGAAGATTTCGTCGATCTGCAAGGCGTCGAGGTCGATCAAACGCAGCCGCTGCAGGGGTTTGATCTGGTTGTAGAGCTGGTAGTACGCCATCATCGTCTTGAGAAAATCGATGGGCTTGACCACGCCGAGGACGGTCTTGGCGTCGTCGTAGACGAACAGGCAGTCGCCCGTTCCGTTGAGGAAAAACTCCACGGCTTCGAGCGGGGTGGTCGTCGAGGGCACGTTCGGGACCGGCCGCGACACCAGTGCCGTGAGTTTGGTGGCGAGGATGCGAACGTCGTCGTCTTTCTCGGCCAGGGTGTTCAGGAAGCGCGGAAAGCAGCGCTGAATCGTCGACCGGCTCAGCACGCCGATCAATTGCCGGTCGTCGGGGTCGATGACGCCGACCGAGCCGATCGAGCGCACGTCCTTGCGCCCGACGAGGTGGCCGAAGGACGTGTCGCACGACGCCGTGGGCACCTGCGGGTCCATCAGATCGGTGACCGACTCCAGTCGTGAGAAGAACCCGAATTCGTTCCGGGCCAATTGCTGGAAGAGGTCGACGACGCGTTGTTGAGCCACCATATCGTTCAAACTACCTTGGTCGGTTTAACGTCTCGCGGTGTCGGCGTGCGGTGCGCTCTGCACGCTGACGGTACCGCTGCACTTGCGGCTCGCTTGTGCTCTGCTGCATTCGCTCGTTCACGGCGTGTCCTTCACACGGGAATCCGGAGGTGTGTTTGGCTGGCGGCTGCGCAGCACACGCCGGCGCACACCGATCCAGCGGCAACGACGCAAGATTTGTACCTCGCACCCGGGTGCCCACGCACCGCGGGGCGCGGCACGGTGCGCCGGCCCGTCAGCGTGGCGCACGCCCGGCTCGGGGCGCCCGATCAGGCGGGATCGATGTCGATGACGGTGATTTCCGCCCGGCTGCCGATGCGGAAGATCGGTCCCCAGCAGCCGGTGCCCGGCGCGACATAGAGGTGGTGTTGACCGGTACTGTAGAGACCGCGCCAGTGCGGGTGGCGGCGCCGAACGAGCACGGAAAACGGCCAGACCTGGCCTGCGTGCGTGTGGCCCGAGAGCATCAGATCCACGCCGACGCGTTGGGCAGCATCCCAATCGTCGGGCTTGTGGTAGAGCAGCACGCTGAAGCGTTCGGGGTCGAACGGCACGCGCGGCAGGGCGTCGACCAGGTAGTGGGCCGCATCGCTGTCGTCGACGCCGAGGAGCTGCAGGTCGCCGAGCGTTTCCGAGGCGTTGCGCAACACCGTCACCTGTTGTTCCCGGATGTCGTGCAGCAGGGCATCGAGCTTGACGTAGCGCTCGTGGTTGCCAATCACCATGTAAACGGGCGGGTGCTCAACGGCGAGCGCACCGAGCTGCGCCGCGCCGATCTCCCCACCGTCAACCAGGTCGCCGGTGATCACGATCGCGTCGGGCTGTTGGGCGATCGCACGCGCCATCGCACGCGACAGGGTGTTGGCCCCGAGCGAGCCGAGGTGAACGTCGGTCAACTGCACCAGCCGGCGCGATGCACCCACCTTGTCGCTCTGAAAACGCAGCGTGCGGACGCGCGGCGAGAGGGCCAGGTACAGCCCCAGACCCAACACGATGGCGGCGAGCGCAACCGCAATCCCGCCCCGGTGGGCAGCCAGCGGCGTGAGGCTCAGCGGCCAGCTCAGCAGCAGTCCCACCGCACACGCGTAGCCGACGGAGATGCCCTGCATCAGGACTTGACGTACCCGGGGCAGGGGGCGTTGCAGGGCGTACCACATGAGCCCCGCGTAGGGTACGGCGAGGGCCGCGGACAGCAGCAGGACCGCGCCGGTCGAGAGCGACGCCATCAGGCCTGACAGCGTGGCCAGGGGCAAGGCGACCACCAACCAGGTGGTGAAGGCGAACAGGAAACGGATCATCTGAGTGGGCACCAATCGGCGTTGCCGACGCGCGTACAGGCCTGTGCGCGCGTGACCCGGCGAGTTGCGCGGCTCAGACACCGGCGCGTGGCGGCGGTTCCGGTCACAGCTGCCGCTTGTTCGGCTCGCCCGCGACCTCCCGCGCGAGGCGGGGCACGAGGTACCCGGGCAGGCGGGCCTGCATCACCCGGTGCAGCGAGCGGGCGCGGGCGTCGGTCACGTGGAAGTGGGCGGTGCCCTGCACGCGGTCGGGCAGGTGGAGGTAGTACGGCAGGACGCCACACGCAAACAGCCGTTCGCTCAACGCGACCAGGGCGTTCGCGTCGTCGTTGACGCCCGCGAGCAACACGCTCTGGTTGAGCAGGGTCGCGCCCGCGTGCTGCAGGGCGCGCAGGGCCCCCTCTACGCGGCCGTCGAGCTCGTTGGCGTGGTTGGCGTGAACCACGAACACGGTGTTGAAACGCGTCGTCGACACCCAGTCGAGCAGCTGAGTGTCCACCCGCTCCGGCAGCACGACGGGCTGGCGCGTGTGAATGCGCAACCGGGTGATATGGTCCAGTGACTCGAGGTCGCGCACTTTTGCACTGAGCGCGGCGTCGGTGGCGTTCAACGGGTCTCCACCACTCAAGATCACTTCGTTCACAGCCGGTTGGCGGGCGAGGTAGTCAAGCACGGCAGCCCACGCGTCCCGGCCCAGCCGGTGCGCGTCGTAGTCGAAGTGGCGCCGGAAGCAGTAGCGGCAGTGCACTGCGCAACTCCCCGTGACCGCCACCAGCGCACGGCTTGCGTATTTGTGCAGGACGCCAGGCACCGCGGTTGCCGCGGTCTCGCCAAGCGGGTCGTTGGTGTACCCCGGTGTCACCACCGCCTCGGCGAGGTCAGGCAGCACCTGCCGCAGCAGCGGGTCATGGGGGTCACCGGTGCGCATGCGCGCGACGAAACCGCGCGGCACGCGCAACGGAAACCCGCGGCAGACCCGCTCGAGGTGCTCGCTGTCGGCGGGCGTGAGCGCCAGCAGGGTGCAGAGTTCGGCCACGTCCTGCACGGTGTCGGCGAGGGCGGCCTTCCAGGGCGGGCGTCGGTCGTTGGGGTGGGGGTCGCGCGGCGCGCGCGCGGGTTGCAAGCTCATCGGGGGGCGGGCTTCGGGTGCCCGGCCATTGTACGCGCTCGCGCTGATCAGTGAGACAGCCTGTCGATGTGGCGTTGCAGCACCGCCCGGGCGTGGGGCGCCTTGGCCAACGACAGTGCGGCACGGTACGCCGCGCAGGCCTCGATGTGTCGATCCAGTCGCTCGAGCACGCGGCCTCGCGCGCTGTTGAGCAGGTGGTAGTGCGAGAACGCAGGTTCTGCACCCAAGGTGTCGATGCACGTCAGCGCGCGTGCCGGGTCGCCCGCCTCGCACACGGCTATGGCGTGGTTGAGGCGGTACAACGGTGACGCGTTGAAGGCGAGCAGCTGCGCATAGAGCGTGGCAATCGAGGCCCAGTCGGTGTCATCGATGTGCGCGGCCTGACAATGAATCAGGGCGATCGTGGCCTCCAGGTGGTACCGGCTGCTCGGCAACCCGGCGTGCAGCAACCAACGTCGGGCTTGCTCGATCAGCCCCTGATCCCAGCGGCGTCGGTCCTGGTCGGCCAGCAGGTGGGTGGCGCCGGCCTCACCCGTTCGGCTTTCGATGCGGGCTGCGTGTGCCAGCATCAGGGCAAGCAGGGCCGAGGTGGCTGGTGTCGCAAGGCGGTGGTTCGCGAGCAGGTGGCAGAGGCGTGTGGCCTCCTCGCACACGTCTTCGCGCACCGGGTCATCGCCACTGCTGGCGCTGTAGCCTTCGTTGAACATCAGGTAGAGCGCGTGGTGAATGGCATCCAGCCGCATCGGCAGATCGTCGTCGGCGGGCAGTGACAACTCCACACCGAGGGTGCGCAACCGCAGGCGGCTGCGCTGCAGGCGCTTCTTGACCGCCTCGTCCTGCATCAACAGGCCGGCGGCCACCTCGCTGACACTGAAACCGCAGAGGATCTTCAGGATCAGCGCGAGCTGGGCGCGCCGGTCCAGCGCCGGGTGACAGCACACGAACATCATGCGCAACAGGTTGTCGGGTAGGCGCGCGTGCACCTGCCAGTCGTCGTCGAGCGCGTCCTGCGTTGTGTCTTCGACCAGCAAGTGGCGCTTGCGCTCGGCCATGGCGTCGTGCCGGAGTTGGTCGATCAGGTGTCTGCGGGCGACCTGGTGCAGCCAGGCAGCCGGTTTGTCCGGTGCCCCCTTGAGCGGCCAGTGCACCATGGCCTGTTCCAGGGCCGCTTGCACGGCGTCCTCGGCGGCTTGCAGTCGGGCAATGCCGAATCGCGTGCAGAGCTGGGCAATCAGGTTCGCCGACTCGTGGCGGAAGAAGTGCTCAATCAGCGGTTGCACGCAGTGCGACGCGCCGTCGCTCCCCGTGCCAACGGACGCCGCGGCGTCCGTTGGCCGGGCAGGCCGGTCGTTCTGCACGGTCTCAGTTGACCTCGAACTCGACCACCGGCCGCACCTCGACCCGCCCGCCGTCGGCGAGCACCGGGCACCCGGCTGTGAGGGCGACGGCCGCGTCCAGCGACTCCGCCTGGACAAACGAGTACCCGCCGATCAGTTCCTTGCTCTCGGCAAAGGGCCCGTCGGTGACACCGTCGTCCGAGACCATCTTGCCCGTGTACTCAAGCGGGTTGCCGGGTTCCACCATCCAACCGGCTTGCATGCCGGACTCGATCCAGGTGCTCCAGGCCGTCATGATGGCCTGCATGGCCTCGGGGGAGGGCTCGCTCTCGGGTGGGGTGCTGCGGTAGATGAAGAGATAGCGTGTCATTGTCGTGTCCTCGCGGCGGTTGTACGCAGCGACGCGATTGCGCCGCTTTCGTACAAGACGACGATGCTACGCGCGAATCGGGGACACCGCGGGCGAATTTTTTTCAGTGCCTGCGGCAATGAGGGCGTCAGTACGACAGGGCAGCTCGAGGTGGCGGCGGTCCGCTCCGGTTCAGAACCGGATCTCGTAGGCCATTTCCGTCACGTGCTGATCGCCGACCGTGTCCCCGTTGGAGCGTACTTCGCGGTGCTGGATCTGCCAGTTCGCGCGTTCGCTGACCCGGTAGCGGAGGCTCAGGCCCCACTCCCGGTGTTTCAGCGTGGTGCCGTCGAGGCTCAGCACGTCCGCGTGCATGTCGACGCTGTCGCCGAGCGATTGGGTGAGGCGACCGGACAGGTGTGTGAGCGACTCGCCCCACGCGGTGTTGTCGTGGTGCAGCAGCCTGCCAACGCCGATGGCGGTGTCGAGCTGTACACCGGGCGCGTCGACAAGCTGGCTGCCCAGGCCCAACACCATCGGTGAGGTCGTGGCCGCACGGTCGGGGCGCGAGACACGCGCACCCGGGCCGAACATGTAGCGGTTGTCACCCAGGTGCAGGCGGGTCGTGTCGCCAAAAGACAGCACCTCCTCGGGCGCCAGTTGCAGGGGTGGGGTGCCGTTCAGGGCGCCGAGGCGTGGCGCTTGCGGGGCGCTCGGTGCAAGCTGGTCGTGCCACACGCCGGCCAGCCCCATCACCGCGGACACCGCCACCAACAGGTATACTTTTCGGGCCTTGAACACGGTCGACACAGACTCCGATCACGCCATGCATCCCCTGCTTAGCGGCCCGGTGCACGGGTTTCCGAAGGCCTCCGCGTGACATTGTCATCTTCGTCTCCGTCCCGCCGGGTGGCGAGCGATCAGCTCGGTCCGCACCCGGACCTCGACGCGCGGGTGGAACGCCACCGGCGGCATGCCTTCCGCCGCCCACCGCACACCGCCTCGGTGGCGGCCTTCGAGCGTGCCGGCGCCTGGCTGGCCGCGCAGGGTGCGGCACCGCTGATTCTCGACATCGGCTGCGGCACGGGCGACAGCAGCCGGGCGCTGGCACACGCTCACCCGGATGCGGCCGTCGTGGGCATCGACAAGAGCGCGGCCCGGCTCATTCGCAGACGGCGGACGAACTCGCCGGACAACCTGCTGTTGCTGCAGGCCAACGCCTTGGATGTGTTGCCACGGGCGCGCGCGGCGGGCTGGCGCTGCGATCGAGTGGCGCTTTACTACCCGAACCCGTGGCCGAAGGCCGCACAACTGAACAAGCGGTGGCACGGCTCGCCGGTCTTCGCCGACCTGATAGCCCTGGGCGGGCAGTTGGAGTTGCGCTGCAACTGGCGCACCTACGCAGACGAAATGCAGCTCGCGTTGCGCGCGTTTGGCGTGGCGAGCGAGGTCGGCACGTTGGCGGTAGCGACCCCGATCAGCCTGTTTGAGGCAAAGTACGCGGCGAGTGGCCACACGCTGTGGCGCTTGACGGCCAACCTCGGCGCCGCCCGTCTGGATTGAGCACCGCGCGGCTGCCAGGCTTCGCGGCAGAACCGGGTGATGGCTGCCGCGAGCGACTACAGCCACGCCCATGTCGATGCGAATCGGGACGTCCACCTCTCGCTCGACCCTGCGGCCCGGACCCTCGTCCCGCTGATGTCCATGCCCGCGTCGAACAACGCCCCGGCCGCGCACAGTGTCACGACGATCGGCACCGAGAGGCTCGCCCCGAGAGCGGTTGATCTGCGCGACACGGTCTTCGACGCCCTCGGGCAAGGCGATGCCGACGCCGCCGAACCTACCGCGTGCGAACACATGGCCCGAACGCAACGGATCCGCATGTACCTGTTGCGTGAACGCCCGCCCGTGGACCCGTGCGACGACGCCTGCGTAACCCACGGGTCCCAGCAGCCGGCGCGTCGACTTGGGGACGCACAGCATGGTTCGGCGGCAGGGCGCCGCTGCGCCAGTGGGCCCGTGTTCAGTTGCGCTTCAGCCCCAATTGCAACGCGTTCACGCGCTTGTCAGGTGAGGTCATGAAGCTGCCATCCGTCGGCCGTGCCGCGAAGTGGAGGCGGTCGTCGATCACGGCGAGCACTTCGTATTCGACAGTGGGCGTGTTTGCCGGCAGGCCAAGCGGGGCACAGCCGGTGTTGAGCACGTCCTGTGTCACGCCCACGGCCCAGGTGTCGGTGCCGCAGCTGCCGGGCTCCGCGCTGTTGAGGAAGGCCGCGAAGCCCTCGGCGACTGGCGTGAAGCGGACGTAGTCGTCGATGGTCAGCACGGCGTCGTGGGCACCGGCGATCACGGCGGATGGCTCGACAAACTCGACGGTCCCGCCGAAGTGCAAGTGCTGCAGTGCGCTCTGGCAGCCAGCGTCCGCGTAGGTGGTGAAGCTCGCGTCGATGCGGTTGGGTGCGAAGCGGATATTGCGTGTCAGCCACCATGCGCCCACGCTGCCGTCGGCGTTCTGTTGAGGTCGCAGTTCACAGCCGACCGACACCCAGTGGCCGATGATGTCGGCGGGTGTGTTGGCGTGAGCAGGGCTGATCGAGGCGGAGCAGAGGGCAACGCAGGCGGCGTAGCGAAGGGTGTTCATGGCGGGTGGTCTCGTGGTGGGGAGACCGCAACACTACGCGGCGCACTGCATATCAGGAATGCTGAATCGCGTATGTGTTAATTTCCGATTTCCCGAAGTTACGGCGTGCAACCGGATGTCCAACGCAGCGTATCTCCGACACCTCGCCAACTATTCGGTTGTGGTCGAGGCGGGCTCGATGAGCGGCGCTGCCGAGCGCCTGGTCGCGAGTGCGTCTGCCATGAGCGAATCGGTCAAGATCCTCGAGAACTACTACGGCGAGCCCCTGCTCGAGCGCCACCGATCCGGTGTCACACCGACAACGGCCGGTCTCTCCGTGTACGAACACGCACGCGACATGGCGCAGGCAGCTGACCGCGCACTGACGGTAAAACGTCGTCCTCAGCCGCGACCCAAGCTGCGTGTGAGTTTGCCGATCGAACTGGCCTGCGGCTGGTTTCACGACGCGATTGAGCGGGTGCTGGCCAGCGAGGCAGCGCCTCAACTGACCCTCCTGGCCGAGGATGAGCTGCTGGACCACGACCGCTTCTCGCGCGACCTGTACATCCGTGTCTCGAGCAGCAGCCTGCCGAAAACCCTGACGGTTCTGCACCGGCACCGCACACGCTCCGTGCTCGCAGCGCACCGCAGTCTGCTCGGGCACCGTAACCCGAATCGGCTCAGTGACATCCGGACCTTGCCGTTCCTGTGCAAGCCCCACATCGGCTCCAAGGTGACCTTGTCGATGCCGAAGCGTGTCGGCGGCGAGGTGGTAGGCGCGCACGAAGTTGCGTTCGACCGCACCGTGCACGTCAACGACACGCAAGCGCGCATTGCCCTGGCCAGGCGGGGGCTCGGGGTCGTGGGGTGCATCTGGGACACGTTGCAGGCCGACTTCGATTCCGGCGATATGGTCCCACTTGCACCGCGCAAACTGTCGGTGCCGCTGGAACTGCACATCGTCAGCCCACACAGGGCACCGTCCGCGCCGGTGCGCGATCTGGCAGCCGCCTTCGCCGCGTCGCTCTGAGCACAGCTGCGTTTCGTGCATGCGAGCCTTGAGTCGACCGGTGCTGGGATGACGTTGCCACCGTCGCGGTGACCTGTCTGCGGCACTGAGGCCCGCCTACGGCAAGTGCGTCTCCGCTGGCCGTACCTATCTCATTTGCTTACTTATGAGTATCGCTTGACCTCTGCAGATCACAAGAGTTTACTGTGGTCATCATGCGACTTGATGGGCGCGTCCAAAAGGGACCGACTTGCATAAAATGGCACCCTGTCGTCATGTCTGCGTCACACGTGGCGGTTAACGTCGGTTGACCGTCACGTCCGTTCACACCGAGGGAGATAGAGATGAAACGCTTTGTACCAACGTGCCTTGCCGCCGCGACACTGATGGCGTCGGGTACCGCGCTAGCAGCGACGGAGATCCAGTTCTGGCACGCGTTCACCGGGCGACTGGGTGACCTTGTTGCCGAGCAGATCGACACCTTCAACGCGTCACAATCCGACTACACCGTTGTCGGCAGCCACAAGGGCAACTACTCGGAAACGTTGAACGCCGGAATCGCCGCGTTCCGCGCGGGCGAGCAACCGCATGTCTTGATGGTGTTCGAGGTCGGCACAGCGACCATGATGGCCGCCAAGGGCGCGATCAAACCGGTTTACGAGGTCATGGCCGATGCGGGTGCGGACTTCGATCAAAGCAAGTACATCGGTTCGGTCAAGGGCTACTACACCTCGCCCGACGGCAACATGCTGTCGCTGCCGTTCAACTCCTCCACGCCGGTGCTGTGGGTCAACCGCGACCTGCTCAGCCAAGCGGGTATCGACCCGGACACCGACATGTCAACCTGGGAGCAGGTGGGTGAAGTGCTCGACGGTTTGAAGGCGGCTGGCGTCGAATGCCCGCTGACCACCGCGTGGCAGAGCTGGATCCACCTTGAGAACTTCTCGGCCTACCACGACACACCCTTCGCCACCCAGGACAACGGCTTTGCCGGCACGGACACCGAGCTTGCGTTCAACGGCGCAGCCCAGGTGGCACACTTGTCAGCCATGGGTGAGTGGGCTCAGGATGGCAAATTCTTCTACGCGGGTCGCCGCAACGAGGGTGGTGCCAATTTCCGCGGTGGTGAGTGTGCGCTGTTCACCGAGTCGTCTGCGGGCTACGCCGGCATCAAGGCGGAGGCCCAATTCGATTTCGAAGTTCGGCCGCTGCCGTATTGGAAGGCGGTGACCGACGAGCCGCAGAACACCATCATCGGCGGCGCCTCGCTCTGGACCCTGGCCGGCCACGAGAACGCCGAGTACGAGGGTGTGGCCGCGTTCATGAACTTCCTCTCGTCCGCGGATATCCAGGCCAAGTGGCACCAGGATACCGGCTACCTCCCGATCACCGCCGAGGCGGGGGACAAGACCCGCGCCATGGGTTTCTACGATGCCAACCCGGGCACCGACATTGCGGTGATCCAGATGACCGCGAAAGAGCCGACGGCCAATTCCAAGGGCCTGCGTCTGGGTTCCTTCGACCAGATCCGCGGCATCATCGATGAGGAGCTCGAGGCCATCTGGACGGGTGACAAGAGCGCGCAAGAGGCAATGGACAGCGCCGTGACGCGGGGCAACGCCCTGCTGCGCCGCTTCGAAGCCGCGAGTCGCTAGGGCGCTGCTGTTGCGGTCCGGCACTCGGCCGGGCCGCGCGGACCACCGACATGGAAAAACGGGTCACGTTTCGCGGCGTCTGGTTGCCGCTCTTGCTCATTGCGCCGCAAATCGTGATCACGGCCGTCTTCTTTTTCTACCCCGCCGGGCAGGCGATCTGGCAATCGCTGTTCATTCCCGACCCCTTCGGTTTGTCGATGACGTGGGTCGGGCTTGGTAATTTCGACTTCCTGCTCTCCGACCCCTACTACCGGGCCTCGTTCGGCACGACGGCGGTCTTCTCGATAGGCGTCACGCTCGTGTCGATGGGCGTGGCGTTGTTGTTGGCCGTACTGGCCGACCGGCTGATCAAGGGCTCAGGGACGTACCGCACCTTGTTGATCTGGCCCTACGCGGTGGCACCGGCTGTCGCGGGTGTGCTCTGGCTGTTCATGTTCAACACCCGTGTCGGGGTGGTGTCGTGGTACCTCGGGCAACTCGGCTACGACTGGAACCACGTGTTGAACGAGGACGAAGCGATGGGTCTCGTCGTGGTCGCATCGAGCTGGGGGCGCATCAGGTACAACTTTTTGTTTTTTCTCGCAGGCCTTCAAGCGATACCGCGGTCGGTCATCGAGGCCGCGGCGATCGACGGCGCACGGTTCTGGACCCGCTTTCGCACAATCGTGTTTCCCTTGCTGTCGCCCACCACCTTTTTCCTGCTGGTGGTCAACATCGTCTACGCCTTCTTTGAAACCTTCGGCGTGATCCACACCATCACGTCGGGCGGGCCGCAGCAGGCCACGACCATCCTGGTGTACAAGGTCTATGCGGACGGTTTCGTCGGCCAGGATCTCGGCTCGTCGGCAGCGCAGTCCGTGATCCTGTTGGTCGTGGTGTCGATCCTGACCATCATCCAGTTCAAGTACATCGAACGGCGGGTGCACTACTGATGGCCGCGCGGGACGGCATGGTCGAGAAACGCGGCGCCGGGCTCTGGTTGACCCACGCCGGGTTGATCATCGGTGTGCTGTTCATCTTTTTCCCGATCTGGCTCGCGTTCGTTGCGTCCACCGTCGAGCAGCAGGATATCGCGCGGCCGCCGATGCCGGTCTGGCCCGGCGGCCACCTGGTGGAGAACTACAGCCGTGCGCTGTCCTCCGGCGTCAACGCGCCGGTGCTCGACATGCTTTTCAACTCGGCGGTGATGGCACTCGGCATCGCGCTGGGCAAGATTGCGATTTCCTTGCTGTCCGCCTTTGCGATCGTGTATTTCCGGTTTCCGGGGCGGCGCCTGTTCTTCTGGTTGATCTTCCTGACGTTGATGCTGCCGGTTGAAGTGCGCATCGTGCCGACCTACGAGGTGGTTGCGGGTTTCGGCATGCTGAACAGCTACACCGGGCTGATTTTTCCGCTGATTGCGTCGGCCACCGCCACGTTTCTGTTTCGGCAGTTCTTCATGACGGTGCCCGACGAGTTGGCCGAGGCCGCCCGCGTTGACGGAGCGAAACCGATGCGCTTTTTCGTTGACATCCTGTTGCCGATGAGCCGCACCAACGTCGCTGCCTTGTTCGTGATTCTTTTCATCTACGGCTGGAACCAGTACCTCTGGCCGTTGCTGATCACCACCGACCCGTCAATGAACACCATCGTCATGGGCATCAAACAGATGTTCCCGTCGGGTGACGACACGGCCGATTGGCCGGTGATCATGGCGACTTCGTTGTTGGCGATGGTGCCGCCGGTGTTGGTCGTGGTCAGCATGCAGCGTCTTTTCATTCGCGGACTGGTCGACAGCGAGAAATAGAGCATGGCACGGGTCACACTGCACGACGTCAGAAAGCGCTTTGGCAAGACCGACGTGATTCACGGCGTCGACATCGACATTGCCGACGGTGAGTTCATCGTGATCGTCGGGCCGTCCGGCTGTGGCAAGTCGACGCTGCTGCGCATGGTGGCGGGTCTGGAGACCGTGACGTCAGGCGAGGTGCAGATCGACAGCCGCGTGGTGAACGAGCTCGAACCGATGGACCGTGACATCGCCATGGTCTTTCAGAACTACGCGCTCTACCCGCACATGTCGGTGTTCGACAACATGGCATACGGGCTCAAGATCGCCAAGGTGCCGAAGGATGAGATCCGGCGGCGGGTCGACCAGGCGGCCGAGATCCTGCAACTCGGCGATTACCTGAACCGCAAGCCGCGTGAGTTGTCCGGTGGTCAGCGCCAGCGGGTTGCCATGGGCCGCGCGATCGTGCGCAAACCTGCGGTGTTTCTGTTCGATGAACCGCTCTCCAACCTTGACGCCAAACTGCGGGTGCAGATGCGGCTCGAAATCAAGACACTGCAACGCGAGCTCGGCGTCACCTCGCTGTATGTCACCCACGACCAGGTCGAAGCCATGACCCTGGCTGACCGCATGGTCGTGATGAACGGTGGTGTTGCCGACCAGGTGGGCGATCCACTGTCGGTCTACGCCAACCCGCAAACAGCCTTTGTAGCCGGCTTCATCGGTTCGCCGCCCACCAACTTCATCGACGCGTCAATGCTGGGCGATACCACGACGGATGTCAGCACCGTGGGTGTGCGCCCGGAACACATGCACCTGGTCGCGGTGTCGGACGGTGTGCTGGGGGGAGAGGTGGTTGACGTCGAGCCGCTCGGCGCGGAGACCCTGGTCCACGTGCGCAGCGATCGCCGTGCGATGCTGACCGTGCGCCAGGACAGCAGCGTCGCGCTACCGGCGGCAGGTGACACGGTCGGGCTCAGCTGGGCGCCCGCGCAAGCGATGCACTTCGACGCCGAAGGCCGCCGTCTGCAGGGCTGAACGACGGCGAGCGCACCCTCAGTGTTCTGCCAGCACCGCTTCGATTGCATCGACCACCGCGGCGCACTTCTGACCGTCGATGCCGTCGGCGTGGGGCGGAGCGAAGTGCCCGGCATCGTTGTCGAAATACAAGCCTGTTGAGTGTGCAAACTCGTCGCTGAGGGCGGCGCGCACCAGAATATCGGCACCGATGTTGACGTCGCCGCCGTCCGAACCGAAAGCGTTCTTGACCATTTTGGTGCCGAGTAGCGAGCCGGGATTGACCGCCACGACAACCGGACCGTCGTCGCCGAGCTCGTCGGCGAGTGCGCGCGTCCACATGGTCAGGGCGAGTTTGCTTTGCGCGTAGGCGTCGAAGTCGTCGCGGGCCCGCTCGCGGCCGGCGAGCGCCTGCAGGTCGACCGGCGCCTGCGCGGCCGATGAGAGGTTCACGATCCGACCGGTCGACCCCAGCGGCGTCAGCAGACGTTTGGCCAGCAGGTAGGGCGCCACAGTGTTGACGGTGAAGCGCACATCCAGCCCGTCGACCTCGGCTTGCGGCGTGTTGAACACACCCGCGTTGTTGATCAGCACGTCCAGCGACGTGAGGTCCCGGTTGATCGCATCCGCCAACGCGGCCACATCAGCGAGCCGCGACAGGTCGGCGCGGTAGACGTCGACGTCGGCATGTGGTGCTGCGTCGCGCACGGCGCGCTGTGCTGCGTCGAGTTTCTCGGCACTGCGCCCGTGAAGCAGGACGCGGTGGCCCGATTGCGCGAGCTTGGTGGCTGTCAGCAAACCGATGCCGTCGGTTGCGCCGGTGATCAACAGGGTTTTCATGCGGGTTGTCTCCTGCACGACCCGATGGCGGCGGGCCGTCGGGTCGGCGCGGGGGGATAGTGTGTCAACAGACTCTAGTGCACGGGCAGCGCCGGCGACGCGCCCGCTCGTTGCGGCGCACGTCGAACGGGTCGGGTGTGGCAAGGCCGCCCCGGTAACCTCAGGCGAGGTCGTCTTTGGCTTCGATCAAAAAATGGTGACTGACCGAACCCGCGGTCCGCGCCTTGAGGTGCGGTGCGTAGGCCGGGTCCTGCATGAACGCGAGGGCCGCATCGCGCGAGGGCCACTGGATGATGATGCGAAGCGCTGCGTCGTCGCCGTCACCCTCGACGCGTTCGTGGTTGGCTGTGCGCGCGAGGTAGGTGCCACCGTGTTGCGCCACCAGGGCATTGGCAGGGCCGATGTAGTCGGGGATCCAATCGTCGGACGTGGGTGTGACAGCAAGAACGGAGTAGTACGCCATGGGATGAGCTCTCGTGGGATGTGAAGGAGCGCTCGAGTCTATTGTCTTGATTAATTTGATCAAGATGCATAATCTGAATTGATAATATCGAAAAAAGATATAAAAGTGGACACAGACGCGGTACACCTGTTTGTGCGTGCGGCGGATCTGCGCAACATCAGCCGCGCCGGACGGGACCTCGGCCTGGCACCCGCCGCAGCCAGCGCGAAGCTCGCCAAGCTCGAGAGAAGCCTGCAGACCGAACTGCTGCACCGTTCCACGCGACGGGTATCGCTCTCGGTCGACGGCGCGGCCTTCCTGCCGTTTGCGCGCGAGTTGCTGGCGCAGGCGTCGGCCGGGCGCGCGGCGATCGGACTCGGCACGGCCGACCCGGTGGGCACCGTGCGCTTCACGGCGCCGAGCACCTTCGCGCAGCGCTACATCGCGCCGGTGTTGCCGGTTTTTCTCGACCGGTTTCCGTCGCTGTCGCTCGACTTGCACCTGTCGGACGCCCGCTTCGACCTGATCGACGGGAGTTTCGATCTGGCCTTGCGCACCGCGCAGGCGGAAGACGCCGGTTTTCACGGCCGCCGACTCTGTGCCGAGCACTATGTGCTCTGTGCCGCACCGGCCTACCTCGAGCGCCACGGCCACCCGACCGACCCCGCCGCGCTCTCGCGCCACCGCCTGATCGGCTACCGTGGCTTGCCTGCGCTGCCGCTCACGCGCAACGGGCAGCCTGTGGGGGTGTTCGACGCGGTGCGCGACGGCTGCCGCGTGGTGCTCGACGACGGCGACAGCGCACGGCAGCTCACGCTGGCGGGTGCCGGAATCTCGGTGCAGTCCACCTGGAACGTGGCCGACGCGCTCGCGTCGGCGGCGCTCGTCGAAGTCCTGCCCGACTGCACGCTGGCGTCCGATGCGGCGCTCTGGCTCGTCTACCCCAAATCCCACGTGTTGTCCGCTAAGGTCAGGGTGTTGATCGACTTTCTCATGAGCGAGATCGGCGACTACCCGCCTTGGTT
>JBCCUP010000028.1 GCA_039196715.1 Pseudomonadota bacterium | reverse complement strand
GTGTCAATCGGGCATTCTTGTGGGTGTTCATCCGGGCCTCTTTGGTGTGTTGGACGTAGACACCCAACAGCATCGAGCAAGGGGCTCGGATGAACAACCTACTGAAAGATCACAACTAGGCAGGAATGATTGAACTACCAAGCACAGATCCAGCAGCCTGTAGAGGCCTAGGAGTTCAGCATCTATCGGATTGAGTCACTCGATCAAGGGCAGGTCGCGTGCGTTTCTGACCTCTACTCACAATGCTGGTCCGAGTCGTACGCCAGTGTGATTCCGACAGCGGCCTTGCCTGAACTGCTGCGGGGCGCCAGCCCAGACGAGATTAGGACATGGTTCGTCGGACCCGGAACCAGAGCGTTGTATATCGCAATAGCAAACACTGACACTATCGGCGCTGCGGCATGCAGCTGCGTTAACGAAACGTGTTTTTTATGGGGCATGTACGTACTCCGTGCGCATCAAGGCAGTGGCGCAGGTCGGGCACTCTTTGATGCGGTAAGACTACGTGCACTGGACCAGAAGTGCAGCTCAATCAAGATCACCGTCTTGCGGTCAAGTCAGCGCGCCCTTGCGTTCTACAAAGCACAAGGTTTCGAAAAGACGGCGCCGACGACGCACGAACTGGTCCATGGCTCTGAACTGGAGGCCTGGTCGATGGATTGCCAACTCAAAGCAGCCAAATAGGACGCTGTGCTCAGCTCAGCCAAGCCGTAGTCTCCTCGGAGTGGGTATCCTTTGCGCGAGCGAAAGAAATCCACGTATTCACGTCAACTATCCAAGCTCCAACGACAGTCTTGCTGCAATTCTTATCTTTCGATAACTGGGCTCAGCCAGTTCCCAGGCTTGCTCCGCCTAATATCAGCGTCACTACTGCTGGTGTATATGTACAGCCAGGGTCACGCCATGAGTGAATTCAGGCGAAAGCTGAACGAGCACATTCGACTCGAGAGCCGACGGCAGCTCGTGTCAATTGGCGT
The DNA here is from genome assembly GCA_039196715.1 of Pseudomonadota bacterium. NCBI lineage: Bacteria > Pseudomonadati > Pseudomonadota > Pseudomonadota bacterium. The sequence continues at coordinate 55,963 of JBCCUP010000028.1, read as the reverse complement.
CATTGTCGTTTTCGTTGGCTTCTTCACCCTGTATGACATGCCCAAAATGGGCGCTGTGCGGGAACGGACCGGTGTCGCCCTCCGCGTCGCGGGCGTCCCCTCGGTGATTGGGAACAAGTCGCTCCTTATTGTCAGGCTTGATAGCGGAGAGGAAGTCCGGACTTCGATAGACACTGTGTCGCAGTTCCAACGAGGCAAGACGGCCAGGCTAGCTGAGCGCTCGGCGCTGTTTTTCGGCGCGCCAACCTACCAATTCAGAGGCTACGTGGACGACGGCTCTTCGCGCTGAGCAGGCGGTGCCAATGCGGGGGACGCTACTCCCCCGGGCAATGGTGTCTCACAGTGTTCGTCTAAACACGTTGGTGTCGTTCTTGTATGCACTACGGCCACCCGTCGCGTCCAAACCGCGTGCTCAATGCGTGCGGCCGGACGCACTGACACGATCATCAGAGGACACCTCCCATGCTCGACGCAGACGCCGAAGCGCGAATGAAAGCCATCGACAAGGACATCGTCAAGGTGGCGATGCTGGACGCCCCGGGCACAGCGTTGGTGGGCCTTGGTCTCTACGCCAAGTTCGCCGCCAACGGCGATGCGTTTCTGCCCTTCCTCAACGATTCGGGCATCGTCAACCTCATGTTGGTCGCCGGTGTCGGCATCATGCTGTGGGGCGCGCGCAAGGTGTTTCTGTTGATCTCCGAGAAGCAGCGGCTGAAGACCCAATACGGGCTCTGAATACGCGGTCTTTCCGGGACAATGCCTTAATCCCCACAGCCAGTTGCCCTGAATCGCAGGTGACGACCTGCAGGTGGTCGGGTCGACGCCTCACACGCGTGCACGGCGCAAGACTGCCGAAACCCGCCTGAAAACCCACTCTAGTGCCTGTTTTCCTTCGCTTTTACGGGATTCAGGACACTGACTGGCACGTCACCCCAAAACCGCACATACTGGCCGTTCACCGAGTCACGCGTTGCCCATCAGGAGAGTCACAGCCATGTACCGTTCCATCCTTATCGCGGTTGATCTGGCCAACACGACGAACGTCGATTCCCTGATCGAGCACGCGACCGCCCACGCGAGCACCGACGCGAAAATCGTGTTGTTGAACGTCGTCGAAGACATCCCGAGCTGGGCACAGGTGGAGTTGCCGCGGGGCATACAGGACAAGTCGGTGCAGTCGGCCGTGGAATCCCTCAACGCCCTGGCCGCGTCGATCAGCATCGACGTTGACGCCGAAGTCCGCGTCGGCCACCCGTACAAGACGATCCTCGAAGTCTCGAAGGAGATCGGCAGCGAGCTGATCATCGTCGCGTCGCACCAACCGGACCTGCAGGACTACTTCCTGGGCTCGACCGCGGCCAAGGTCGTGCGCCACGCGACCTGCTCCGTGCTGGTTGTGCGCTGAGCGCAGCCGTCGGCACGCGGCGGCACTCCCTGCAGAACGCTGAACCCGGTTCGCCAGGTGGCCTTTCCTCTCCGATCCGCGGGAGCTCGCAACATGAACGCAAAGGGCATCACACCCATCCTCAATGTGTCGGATTTCGACGACACCTTCGCGTGGTTCGACAAGGTCGGTTGGAGCAAACGCTGGGATTGGGGCGACCCGCCGTCGTTCGGGTGCGTCGGATCAGGCCACTGTGAGATCTTCCTCTGCCTGAACGCGCAAGGCGGCAAAGGCAAGGGCCGGAACACCCGCACCTTCGGTGAAGCCGGCGGCGAAGAGCAGGACAAGGGCGTGTGGCTGTCAATCTGGGTAGACGATGTCGACGCCGTGCACGCACAGTGCGTCGCAGAGGGTGTCGAGGTGTTGCACGAGCCCGAGGACATGCCGTGGCACGCGCGGGAGCTGCACATCCGTCACCCCGACGGCCACGTCTTTCGTGTGAGCCAGGGTGTCGAGGGCTGACCCACACCACCGCGAAGTGGCAGCAGCTCCATCACACCACGTCGACCGGAGGACATCGCCATGCCAATCAGACGCATCAACGCCGCTGACGGCGCCGAGCCTGTCGGCGCCTACGTGCAGGCGTTGGAGGTAACGGGCACGACGCGCCGGCTCTATGTGAGTGGGCAGGGCCCAGTGACATGCGACGGCAGAACCCCCGACACGTTCCGGGAACAGGCGGAGACCGTGTGGCAGAACATCCTCGCGCAATTGCGCGCCGCGGACATGGGCGCCAAACACATCGTGCAAGCCACAACCTACCTCGCCGATCGGCAGCACCGCGACGAGAACCGCGAGGTCAGGCAGGCGATGTTGCAGGGCCACACCTTCGCATTGACGGTGGTGCTCGCCGACCTGTTCGAGGACGGGTGGCTGCTGGAAATCGACGCGATTGCCGAGCAGTAAAACGCTGAACCCGTGCCGCCGCGTGCACCGCGGTCGTTTGTCGGTGCGCGCTCGGGGGCTGGTCCCTGATCACACGCAATGGGGTTCGCACCATGCCAACTGACCTCGCCTTGCAGACCGGGCCTGCCGAAGCGGCCAGGGCCGTCGCGCGAGACCTGCGTGCCGCACAAGCCTGGTGTAATTTCACCCTGTACGCGCCGCGCTGGTTGCCCGACGACGTGACAATCACCGAACAGTCCCTTCGCCCCGAACGTCCGGACCAGACGGCGACGTACCGCTACGTTGCGTGCGGGCAGCGGCGTGCGCTGACGCTCAAGCAATTCCTGTTTGATTTCGCACCCCCTGCCTACGACCACCCGAGCCTGTGGCGAAACCCCCGGAAAACCGCGGCACAGACCTTCCCCGCTCCGAGGCCGTTCCCGCTCGGCGACCACACGGTGTGGCTCGGTCACGACCACCGTCAGTTCGTCGCCGGCACCGTCGGGTTCCGCCGAACGCGGCTCGAACTGACCGTCACAGCGGGGGTGTTCAGCGACGCGGAGTTGCTCGGCGTGTTTCGGGGTCTGCAGGTCGTTGACCCGGAGCGCGCCGACGCCCTCGCGCAGACACCGTTCGCCACGCTCTCGCACCAGGCGCGCCACCCGGCCACCGCGTCTGGCGTGCCAGTGAGCTATTGGCAGCACACACGCACACCGGGTGAGTTGCACTGGACACTGGACGCACACGCAGACACGTTCTCTCGCTTCGGTGTGGCACCGCCCGACCTGTCCCGGGTCGGCTGCACTCTCGACAGTGTGTTCGCAATTGGTCCCGACACGGACCGGTGCTCAGAGATCGACTTCGTGTTCGAGCACACCGCACGCAACGGCGCCTATCTCCGGCTGCTGGTCTCTCCGGAACACGCGCCGTCCCCCATCCCGCTAAACCCGGACATCGGCACGCAAGCCTGCGCGACCAAAGTCGTCGCAGTCGCTGGGCAGGCCGTCCACATCGCGTGGTTGACCGACACGTACGGCCCGTTTGATGCCGCCTTCTCGTACCGCGGCCGCCCCGCGTTGTTGCTGGCCCAATCAGCCGGTTGGACGGGTACCGACTGGTTTCAATCGGTGCTCGCCTGCGTGCTCGAGGCACCGTGACAGCGGTCCAACGGCGGCGTGCTTCGGTAAAACGGACAACCGTCTGCGCCATGCCCGGTCACTGCGCTCTGAAAAACACACTCGTGTCGTCGTTTGAGCCGGCGTCTCACCCCAGCGCCACGGACACAGCCTGTATTGGCATTTGATACACACCCACTGTATGCACCCAACCGCTTGAACAAGGAGCCCACCGCATGGACGTCAAAACCCGAATCGAAGCCATCTACGCCGACTACGCCAACCGCAATATCGCTGGTGTACTCGACGCCATCCCGGACGACTTCTGTTTCGAGTGGCCGGTGGACCCGGCGCACGCGGCGTACGCGGGCGTGTGCGGCACCAAGGCCGAGTTGCTCGCGCAACTCCAGAGCCTCGCCGAGCGGTTCACCTTCAACCGCTACGCCGCGACCAACATCGTGGTCGACGGTGACCGCGTCGCGGCGCAGGTTGCACTCAATCTGACCTCACACCAGACTGGCGACACGTTCGACGCCACGATCGCGCATTTCTGGACCTTCGAGAGCGGCACGCCGGTCAAGCTGGTGGAGTACATGGACAGCGCCTTGATGAAACACCAGTGTGGCACCGGATAGCCACCTGGCTGGCCGTGTGTCCGCGTGAACTAGGCACTGTTCCGGTCTCGTGCTGGCAGTCGCAACTGCTCGATCAGCAGCCGCAACGGCATCAGGGTCCGGTATTCGCGCGGGTAGTAAAGGTGCACGCCGGGGGTCATTTGCAGGTGATCGTCCAGCACCGGCACCAGCTCACCGGCGGCGACGGCGTCGGTGCAGAGGTTGCTGAAGGTGTTGACCAGGCCCAGGCCCTGCTTGGCGAGGTCAATCAGCGCCGGCAGCGTGTTGCCGACTACAGGGCCGTTCACATCGACCTCGTAGCCCCCCTCAGCCCCTGTGAAGCGCCACGGCGCGAGCCGCTTCGACGACTGAAACCGGTATCGAATGCAACTGTGGCCCAGGAGGTCGCGCGGCGTGTCTGGCGTGCCCCGCTCGGCAAAGTAGGCCGGGCTGCCCACTACCGTGAGCGCGAGCGGGTCGCTGACGCGCACCGCCACCATGTCGTCGGCGATGCGGTCGCCGAGGCGGAAGCCCGCGTGCAACGCCTCACCGAGGATGTCGGACAGCGCGTCAGTGATTGACAGCTCGAGCTCGATCTCGGGGTACGCCGCGCAAACGCGCGGCAGCGCCGGCCCGAGCACCAGGCGGTAAACGAACTCCGGCATCGCGAGCTTCAGTGTGCCGCGCGCCGCATGGCCGGTGGACCGCGCGCTCTCCACCGCCTTGCCCAATTGCTCAAAGGCCGGGCCAGCCCCGCGCAGCAAGGCGCGGCCAGCCTCGGTCAGGCTGACCGAGCGCGTGGTGCGCACGAACAACGCGGTGCCAAGTTGCGTCTCGAGCGCCTTCAGCTGGTGGCTGACGGTGGACGGTTGCACCCCCAGGCGGTCGGCCGCCGCCCGCATCGAGCCGGTGCGGGCAATCGCGTCAAAGACCTCGAGCGTCGCGAGTGGCAAGCGCATTGTGTTATTTCATTCAACTATGAGATTGATTTATACCCCATTATCATCACCAATCGCACTGTCTAGACTGCATCCCCACAGCACCACGCCCTGGGGATGACCATGAAACACTGCCCGAACACCGTCGCGCTGACGCTGGCCGCCACACTCACTGCCGCACTGGCTCTCACCCCGGCTACCGCCGCCGACGGCCCCGCCACACCCGGCGACCCGATCACCGCTGAACGGCTCGTCGACGTCGCCGAGCTGACCCGCCTCACCGACGCCATCGACGCCGCTGTCGATGCCAAGGACTGGCCCACCGCGCGCAGCCACTTTGTCGACGAGATCACCGTTGATTTCAGTTCGCTGGTCGGCGGCGGCCCGGCGACGATCCCGGCCGACGGCCTGATCGCCGGTTGGTCGGCCAACCTCACCGCCGAAAAAACGAGCTTCCACCTGCGCGGCAACCACCGCGTGGCCTTCAACGGCGCCGACACCGCATCCGTGTTCAGCCACGGCTACGCCTGGAACCGCCTCGAGCGGGGCGCACTCGAGGCCAACGGCGGCGACCCGCTCTGGCAGGTCTGGGGCCACTACACGCACGGGTTCACCCGCACCGCCACCGGCTGGAAGGTCGACAGCATGGCCTTTCACGCCACCGCCGAGCGCGGCAACCCCTTCGTCCGCAACACCCCCGGCAACTGACAACCGGCACAGTCGAGGCAGAATACCGTGACCACACTCAACCTGCAGAACACCCCGACCCCCGATAGCCTCACTGCCTCCGACGTCCGGTTCGACAGCGCCGGCACGCCACTGCGCGGCACGTTCTACCACCCGAGCGAAGGCGAAGGCCCGTGGCCGGCCGTGGTCGTCACCGGCGCCTGGACCACGGTCAAGGAACAGATGGCCGGCACCTACGCGCGGGAACTTGCGGCGCGTGGCTTCGCCGCGCTCGCCTTCGATTTTCGCGGCTGGGGCGAGAGCGCGGGCACGCCGCGCTACGTCGAGGACCCGACCACCAAGACCGCCGACATCCACGCGGCGGTCGCCTACCTCGCGAGCCGGGACGACGTCGACAGCGCATCGATCAGCGGGCTTGGCCTCTGTGCGTCGTCGGGCTACATGGCGGCCGTCGCGGCCGACAACGACGCCATCCAACGCGTCGCGCTGGTCGCACCCTGGCTGCACGACCCGGCGATGGCCGAGGGCATCTACGGCGGCGCGGAAGCGGCAGCCGGATTGATTGCCGCGAGCGAGCGACCCGGTGCCGCCGACACCGTGCTCACCGCCGCCTCCGCCACCGACGACAGCGCGGTGATGTTCCAGGCGCCGTATTACACCGAGCCCGACCGCGGCTTGATCGACGCGTACGACAACCGCTTCTCGGTCGCGTCCTGGAAGGCCTGGCTCGGCTACGACGCCCAGGCGAGCGCCGACCGCTTGCGCGTCCCGCTGTTGATGGTCGGCTCGCCGTCGATCGCCTTGCCGGCGGGCGCCGAGGCCTACGCGGCGCGCACCGCGGCCCCGCTCAAGCGGCTGTGGCTGGGCGACGACGTGACCCAGTTCGACTTCTACGACCGCGCGGATGCCGTCACCGCCTCGGCCGACGCGGTTGCGGCGTTCCTGCGCTAGTGTCACCCTTGCATCTCACACTGGAGACACGCATGAGAACGCTGCTTGCCGCACTCGCGCTGAGCACCACGGTGGCTGTGGGCATGGAGCCGCTGCCCGCCGCCATCGACTGCTACCAGAACGCCACCACTGCACAGGACATCGACGCCTACATGGCCTGCTTCACCGAAGACGCCGTGATGGTCGACGTCTCGCGCACGTTCACCGGCCAGGCGGCGATCCGCGCCTGGGCCGAGCGCGAGGTCATCCCAGGCGGCGACGGCTTCCGCCACCGCGCGATCCTCGACGCCGACCACGGCTACGCGAAGACGGAGGTCAACTGGTCGGCGTGGGTGGTGCACTACAGCTACTGGTGGAACGCCGACGGCAAGATCACACGCATGTCCTTGCAGTACGCCAACTGAGGTCGACCATGGCACGCGCACTCGTCACAGGCGGTAACCGCGGCATCGGCGAAGCGATCGTCCGTGGCTTGATTGCGGCCGGCTGCGAGGTGGTAATCGGCGCGCGCGATACCGCCGCCGGTGCGACGGTCGCCAAAGCCCTCGGCGCCGAGGCCGTCGCGCTGGACGTCGCCGACAACGACAGCATCGACGCCGCCGTCGCAGCGATCGGCGCGGTAGACATCCTGGTCAACAACGCCGGCGTGCTCGGCAGCGGCAGGGTGCTCGACGACCCAGCCGACTTTGCCGAGGCGATGGCGGTGATGGTCCACGGCCCCTACCGCCTGATGCACCTGCTGGTGCCCGGCATGGTGGCGCGCGGCCACGGGCGCGTGGTCAACGTGTCGTCGGGCTGGGGGGCCTTCGCCGACGGCGTCGCCGGGCCTGGCGCCTACGGGGTGGCGAAGGCGGCGTTGAACGCCCTGACCGTTGCCGCAGCCCGCGGCCTGCCCGCCGACGTCAAGGTCAACGCGATGTGCCCCGGCTGGGTGCGCACCCGCATGGGCGGCGCCGGCGCGGCGCGTTCGCCCGAGGACGGCGCAGACACCGCCGTCTGGCTCGCCACGCTCGACGCAGCCGGCCCGAGCGGCGGCTTCTTCCGCGACCGCCGCCCGATCGACTGGTAGCCAGCGCAACGCGCAACCGGCCCATCGGCGGGGCCGCTCGACCGTGGTAGGGTGAGGCCACACCCGCTTGCACAGCCGCTCGACCGTGACGCCGCCGCCTGCCCTTCGCCGCCCCACCCTGCGCCTGCTGTCGGCGTGCGCGCTGAGCCTGCCGCTGCTGCTGGCGTGTGCAACGCCGACCGAACCCGAGACGCCCGACAACACCCCCACGGCGATCTACGAATCATCGGTCTCCGCCGACGCGGTGGCGATCGACCCGGTCTACCGCCTGACCCCACAAACCCGTGCGGTGCAGGACAACAACACCGTGCTGTTCGAGACGATCAAGCTGCACGCGTGGCTCGACCGCAACCGAGACACGCTTCCCGACGAGCCAGCCGAGCGGCGGGCGCGGATGCGCGAGCGGGTGTACGCGCTGATCGACTCCCGCGCCAAGTACATCACCGCGCAGGAGGGCCAGTGGGTCTTGCCGAGCGACGACCCGGTGCTGTCAATCCTGTTCTACTGGGTCGACGCGCTGGACGTGTACGGCGGCGCGCTGTTGGTCGAGGCGCTCGAGCCAACGCCCTACGCGCCGCCCACCACACACACCCGGACGCAACTCCCCGACCACCTCGATTTGCAACTCGAGCACGGCCTCTTCCGATTGCGCTCGCGCGACGACTGGTCGGTGCGCTACCCGTACTCGTTCATGCTCTGGCAGATCGGCACCACCGAAGACGCGGCGGGCCAGACCGTCGAGGTGGCCATCATCTCGACCGGCACCGCCGACGACACCAGCAAGCGCGGCCACTCGCAAGCGACGATCCTGCTCTCGCACTACCCATCCAACGAAACCGACGCGCTCGCGCACGCGCTGCCGCTTTACGGCATGGGCGGCAACACCGCGCCCGAACCGACGTCGGTCGGCGGCTTCAACAGCCTCTACGCCTTCGACGCCGCGCAGTCGCTGCACAAGGAAGTGGTCAGCGTGCCGCTTGCCAACGGCACGCTGGTGCTGCTCTACACCGGCCTTGAAGGCACCTACCAGTGGAACCGCCTGCACTTCGAAGACTTTCTGCAGGCGCTCACAATCGGGCCTGGCTGAGCACCGTTCCCAGTCGGGTCCAACACCGTCGCACTTCGCTGTTTTTGGTGTCGGGGAGCCCGCAGCGCGGATTTCAAACGTGTCAGCCTCGAACCGCTTCAGGGCGCCGGGCCGAAGCGGTTGTCGCCCTCGCTCGGCTGGACCATGAAGTAGATCAGCACAAGCCACCCCACCAACGGGATGAAGCTGATCAGCTGCCACCAGCCGCTGCGGCCGATGTCGTGCAGCCGGCGCGCAGTCACGCTGATCGAGGTGACCAGCAACAGCAGGGAGAACACGTCCGCCGCCGTCAGACTGTCGTCCGACCCACCGACGAGAAAGGCGAGGCCGAAGTACACGATCACGTAGACGAGGATGAACATCCAGTAGCCGGTCCGCGTGGTGCGCCCCTGAAAATCGAAGGTCTTGGTCAGCGCGTCGATGAAATGCGTCACGGTGTGTCCTCACGGCAGCCGGTGCGGGCGTGGTCCACGCGCCGCGTCCCCAGAGGGTAGATCACCCGCCGGGCCGCGGACGGCACTGCACGGCACCGGGTCAGGGCGTCGCGATGTTGAACCAGAGGTCGAAGCGGTCGTGCAGCGCGAGCCACGCGCCCACCCGGTCTGCGTCACCCTCCACGTTCAGCGCCGCCGCATCACACTGGCCGGCCGCGAGCTGCTCAAGCTCGGCCTGGCTCAGGGTGACCGTCGCGTCGACCGCCGACAGCGCGTCGTCGACCCGCGCGAATTCGGTTTGCCGCGCCACCGTGACCGTCACCGGCGTGCCGTCGACGATCAGCCGGATCGCCAGTGTCACATCCCGGGCGCGCTCGGGGTTCAGCCGCACCGCGAAGGCGTCGAACCAGTCTTGCAATCCGAGCACCGCGGCGAGGTCGCTGTTGCGCCCACCGGCACTCGGCAGGGCTTTGACACCTGCGTCGAGTTCCTGTGCACCGGCGAGGTAGATGTTGCGCATGATACCGCTCTCCTCGCGGTAGGCGAGGTTGCGGTACACCGCCGCGAGCGGTGCTTTGGCGTCCACCTCACCGGCGAACACCGCGTGGCTCAGCAGCGTCGCCGCCCACTGCAGCGCGTCGCCCGCGACGGCCTCGCGCGCCAGCTCGAGCACGCGCTCGACGCCGCCGAGCGCGGCGAGGTAGTGCGCGCCGAGGGTCTCCGGCGGCAGCGGGTTGAGGCTCACCGGCCGGCCGTCGAAACAGCCGTAATACTTCTGGTAGGTCGCGCGGGCGTTGAACGCGAGCGTGCCGTAGTAGCCGCGCGCGTGCAGTGCGCTGGCGAGGAAATCCGGCTCGGCCAATTTGGCGGCGATCTCGTCGGGCCCGTGGCCGTGGTTCGCGAGACGCAGCGTCTGGTCGTGGGTGTATTTGTAGATGTCACGCTGCTCGAGCAGAAACTGCGCGACCGCCGCCTCGCCCCAGACCGGCCAGTTGTGGCTGTTGATCAGCGTGTGGGTGCGCGCGCCGAAACGGCACAGCGCCTCGTCGATCACGCGGGCCCAGAGCAAAGGGTCGCGGACTTCGGCACCGCGGGGCGTCAGCACGTTGTGCAGGGTTTGGGTGCACACTTCGGCCATGCAGAGCACGCCGAACTCGGGCAACAGGAAGGTGAACTCTGCCGGCGCCTCGGTGCCCGACGCCATCAGAAATTCGAAACGCACGCCGTCGAGCGTGCGCGTCTCGCCGGTCTCGCAAACCACGTCGGTCGGGACGACGAAGCCGCGCGTGCCACGCGCCACGGTCTTGCCGATGCCGCCGTCGACCATGCCGGTCGGCCCCATCGGCAACGCGATGCCGAACTGGTCCACCGCGCGGCGCGAGGTGTGGTTGCCGCCGAGCACGCCCTCGGACGCAACGAAATTCATGAACTGGTCGGGCACGGTGATCGACGGGTTGTCGGCGGTCACGCCGCGCAGGCCACCGAAATGGTCGGGGTGGGTGTGCGTCACCAGCACCGCGCTGACCGGGCGGACGCCGAGCGTGTCGTTGACCAGCTGCAGCGCCGCCGCCGCGGTCTCGGCGGTCATCAACGGGTCGATGAGGATCCAGCCGGTGTCGCCGCGCACGACGGTCATGTTGGCGTAGTCGCAGGCGCGGAGTTGCCAGACGCCGTAGCACACTTCGAACAGCCCGCTGAGCGCGTTCAGCTGCGCGTGCCGCCAGAGCGACGGGTTGACGGTATCCGGGCAGGGCCCGTCGAGAAAATCGAACCAGCCGAGGTCCCAGGCCACGCCGCCGTCGGCTCGCGTCACGGGGCCAGGCAATGCGGCCAGCCAACCGCGTTGTGCGTCGGCGAGCCGCTGCGGGTCGTCGAGCGGCAGGCGGGCCGCAAAGGCCCGGTTGTGGGCCAGCGTGCCGGGGTAGACGGTGTCGGTCACGCCGCCGCCTCGACGATGTCGCGGATCTTGGCTGCAACCACGTCCGGGCGGTGGCGCGTCATCGACACATGACCGAGGCCCGGGATCTCGTGGAAGACGCCCTTCGGCGCGAGGTCGGACACCACTTGGCACATCGACGGCGCGGTCTGCACGTCTTCGGAGAAGGCGATCACGTGCATCGGCACCGGGCAGGTCTTGAGGCCCTCGCGGCAATCGAAGTCGAGACAGGCCTGCCACTGGTCGATCAGGTCCTTCGGGTCACGGTTGGCAAAACGTGTGGTGTAGGCCGGCTTGATCTCGGCCCAGAGCGCCGGGTCGTGCAGCGCCTTGGCCGGAAATGCAAAGGGCGCGTAGTGCGGCGCGAGAAAAGAGTCCGGCAGCTCGATGCCGGCCTTGCGGATGTCGATCTCGGCCTGCATCCAGTCGCGTGTGAAGCCGTCGATGTAGGCCGCGGTGCCCATCGGTATCGCAAGCCTGACCTTATCCGGGAAATCGATCGCCACCTGCTGCGTCACCAGGCCGCCGAGCGACAGCCCGCAGACCACCGCTGACCCCTCACAGAAAGCATCGATCACCGCGGCGCAGTCGCGCGCGTAGTCGCCCATGGTCCAGGGCGCAGGCGGTGACGTGGTTTCACCCGCGCCGCGTGGGTCGTAGGACACGCAGCGGAAGTGCTGCGACAACAACGCAAACTGCTGCGAGTAGCCCTCGGCGGTCTGGTCGCCGCCCGGGATGAAGACGATGTCGGGCCCGGTGCCGTCGACCACGACGCGCATGGTGACGCCCTCGGCGGTCAGTGAGTGGGTGGTCGCGGTCGCGGCGAACTCGGGGAAGGCGCTCATCGAAAAACCTGTGCACGGGTTGAAGGTCGGCTGGGCCCTAGCCTACACAAGCCCGGCGCGCGCGGCGTGCTGCTGGGTGCAGCGCGCCGCGGAACGCCGCCCGGCCGGTGTGCCGGACCACCGGTGCGCCGGCCCGGTCACATACCGTTGCGGGGGATGTCGTGTTCCCACTCGACCGTGTGGAAGACGGTGTCCCCGTCCCAGCAGGTCACACTGGCGCGCAGATGGAAGGCGGTGCGGCTCGCGGTCATTTCCGTCGTGGTCTTGATCCGGGCGTCCCAGTCCTCGCGGCAGAAGTGGCTCTCCTGGTCCATGGTCGCGCGGCAGGACAGCGGGTCGTCGGCGGTGATGCGGTACACGCGGTCGGAGATGTCACCCATCTCGGTGCCGGTGTCGTCGAGCCGCAACCGCCCGATCGGGCCGAACACGCCACCGTCGAGGTAGAAGCGTGTGCGGTGCTCGCCGGTGGTCAGGTCGGTGTGCAGCGAGCGCTCCATGGCGCCGTCGCGCACCTTCGTCATCGGGCGCTTCTGCGTGCGCCGCGGCGGCTCGGGCATCGGCCGCGGGTTGTCGTCGACGGCGGCGCGGGTCGGCAGGTGCAAGCGCGAGCGGCCCGGTTGCAGCGTCAGCGTGACCGGCTCGGGCGCGGGCCAGAGCACCGGCCAGTAGGTCGAGGCGACCTGTACCACCAACGCGTGGCCGACGGCGAGGCGGTGCCCGACACCGTGCAGCGGCACGTGGATGGTCATGACCTCGCCCGGCACCACAGGCGTCGGGTCGGTGTCCGAGTGCCGGTGCATGAGGTTGGCGTAGCCGCGCGAGATCAGCGTCTGCGCGCCGTCCGGCGCCTGGTCGATCAGCAGCACCGCGACAAAGCCCTGCGGTTGGTCGGCGCTGAGGCTCAGCTCGAGCGAGGGCTGGCCGAGGATGTCGAGAGGCTCGGCGACCGGCTGGCCGGCAAAGCCCAGCGCGCCGCCCGCGTCGATGCGGCAATCGCTCGGCATGTCGCCCGGTATCGCAAACGAGCACATGTCGCCGCCCGACTGGCCGAAGGTCTGCGGCGAGCAAATGGCCATCGGTGCGCCCTCGGCCGGCGCGCTGCCGAGGCTGGCGGCGTTGAGCCAGAGCGTCTGTGTGCTGACGTTGGGCGACGGCCACGTCGCCTCCTCCACCCAGGTGCCGGTGCGCTGCTTGTGCGTACCGGCCGGGGCAACGCTGTCCTGCAGGTAGAAGCGCAAGGGTGGCTCGTCCATCAGACCGGTGTCAATGCCTTTCAGGCAGTGGTCCCAGAAGCGGATGATCTCGCGGGTGAAATCCATGCGCGGCCCCGGGATGCCCTCGTGCGGGTAGAGGTGGGCCCACGGGCCCATCAGCACCTTGAGCGGGCCGGTGAGGTGCTCGGCGATGCGGAACGGGGTGTCGCGAAAGAGATCGGCCCAGCCGCCGAAGAAGTACACAGGAATGGTGATGTCGTCGTAGTTCTCCGAGATCGACCCGCGCCGCCACATCGCGTCGCGGGTCTGGTGCTCGAGCCACATCGCGGGCCAGTAGGTCATGGCGTCGAGGCGCTCGCGCCACATGTCGCGCCAGCGCTCGCCGACGATCGCCGGGTCCGGCGGCATCGCGTTGTAGAGCTGCATGATCGAGCCCCACCAGAAGTTGTCGCTCGCGAGCACGCCGCCGTAGAAGTGGATGTCCTCGAGCCAGCGGTCGTCGGTGCCCATCACCGGGGCGATGGCCTTGAGCGCGGGCGGCCGCCGGGCCGCGACCTGGAAGGCGTTGTAGGCGCCCCAGGACTTGCCGAACATACCGACGTTGCCGTCGCACCAGGGCTGCTCGGCAATCCAGGCGACGACGTTGACGCCGTCGTCGGTTTCGATGTCGGCGTATTCGTCGAGCATCACGCCCTCGCTGTCGCCCGCACCGCGCAGGTCGACGCGGATGGCGGCGTAGCCGGCGTCGGCAAAGAGCGGGTGGGTGACCTCGTCGCGCAGGCGCGTGCGGTCGCGACGCCGGTAGGGGATGTACTCGAGGATGCAGGGCACCGGCGCCTCGCGCGCACCGTCCGGCAACCACAAGCGCGCGGCGAGCCGCGTGCCGTCCGGCATCGGAATCCAGACCGTTTCAATCACGTCCATCACGCGCCCTCCTGCGTTGCCACCGGGGTGTGGTCGTAGTTCTGCATGGCCTTGATCGCCTCGCGCCCGCCGAGCGCGTCGATGCGCGCCGCCTGGTCGGCAAAGGCCTGGGCGTTGGCAGCGTCCGGGTCGACGAGCGTGCGCAGGTGTGCGTGCAGCTGCTCCAGCACGGCGGCGTTGCCCGGGTCGTCCGCCACATCATGCAATTCGTCCGGGTCGCTGTCGAGGTCGAACAGCTGCGCCGCAAAGCCCGAGTACACCACGAGTTTCCACCGCTCGAAGCGCAGCATGAACACGCCGGTCTGGGCGCCGTAGTCGTGGTACTCCGAGAGGATCGGGCGGTCGTGCCGCGGCGCGTCGAGGGTGTCGAACAGCGAGCGCGCGTGCGGGCAGGCGCCGTCGGGTGCCGGCACCCCGGCCGCGTCGAGCACCGTCGGGAAGAGGTCGATCAGCGAGACGGGTGCATCGCAGGTGCCGGGGGTCACACCGGGGCCCGCGAGGATCAAGGGCACGGCGGCCGATTCCTCGAACATCACCATCTTGGTCCAGAAGCCGCGGTCGCCAAGGCACTCGCCGTGGTCGCTGGTGAAGAGCACGGCGGTGTCGTCGTCGAGGCCGGCGGCTGACACCGCGCCGGTGATCCGGCCGACGAGGTGGTCGACGAAGGAGCACAGGCCGAAGTAGGACGCGACCGCGACCCGACGGCTCGCGTCGTCGAAGGGCGCGTCGTAGTCGCAGGTGTGACGCAACCACTGCAGCACCGGGTGCTGTTCGGGCCCCTCGAGCCGAGCGGGCCGCGGCAGGCGCACCTCGGCCGGGTCGTAGAGGCCGTAGAAGTCGGGCGGGCAGGTCAGCGGGTAGTGCGGCCTCAGGAAGGAGATGTACAGGCACCACGGCGCAGCACCCTCGGCGGCGCCCTGCCCGGCAATCCACTGCACCGCCGCGTCACAGACGCGGGTGTCGTAGTCGCTGTACGGGTCCTCGCCCGGGCCGATGTGTCCGGCAAAGCCCGACGCGTCGAAGAGACCGTCCTCGTCGCGCAGCAGGCCGTGCACCCAGCCCTGGCCGCCAACCACGTGCAGCGGGTGGTGCTCGTGCGTGAAGCCGTTGTCGTCGGCGCCGCTGCGAAAATGCAGCTTGCCGAAGGAGTGCACCTGCTGCCCGGCATCGCGCAGGACGTGGTGCCAACTGGCGGGTTCGCCCGCGTAGGGTTGCGCGTTCGACCAGCAGCGGGTCTCGTGGACGTGGCGCCCGGTCGCGACGGACGCGCGCGCCGGCACGCAGATCGGCGACGGCGTGTAGGCGCAGTCGAAGCGCGCACCGCGCGCCGCCAGCGCGTCGATGTGGGGCGTCTGCACCACCGTGTTCCTGTAGCACCCGAGGCAATCGCGCCGCAGTTCGTCTGTCATGATCACGATGGTGTTGGCCATGTACGCTCCGCCCGGTGCAATCCCTCTGTCATAACGCGAGGGCACACTGCCGCATGATCGCACGGAACCCGTCTGCCGCACCGGACACCCCGGACCCCGAGAACACCACAAGCCGATGGTCGCCGCTTCGGCGGTCGCCGCAGGCCGCTTGCAACCGCGCGACACCCGCGCGAACTGAGCCGGCGGGCGCTCGCGGCCGCACGCCGCCATGCCGTATCCTGTCCAGCCCTGCTTCGCCCCCCGAGCCGCGCCCGCATGTCCCTGGAACACCTCGCCCTCGTTTTCGTGGCGTTCAGCCTCGGCGGGGTGTTGAAGGGCGCGACCGGTGCAGGCGCGCCGTTCCTCGCCGTGCCGATCATGGCGATCCTCGTCGACGTGCCCTTCGCCGTGGCGGTGTTCGTGTTTCCGAACGTGGTGTCGAACGCGTGGCAAGTCTGGAACTACCGGCACCACCGCCCCGAACGCGGGTTTCTCACGCGCTACGCCCTCGCCGGTGTCGTCGGTGCCGGGATTGGCACGGCCGCGCTCGCCGGCATGAGCGCGAGCGTCCTGACCACCGCGGTTGCGCTGGTTGTGCTCATGTACGTCGGCTTTCGTCTGCGCAACCCGGGCTGGACGTTGCCCGCGCCGCTCGTCGACCGACTGGCATTCCCCGTTGGCACCGCCGGCGGCGTGTTACAGGGCGCAGTTGGCATATCAGCCCCGGTTTCGGTGACCTTCCTGAACGCCGCCGGGCTCGCGCGCAACACCTTCGTGTTCACGCTGTCGACCTTCTTCCTCGCGATGGCCGCGATCCAACTGCCCATGCAGATCGCGCTTGGCATCATGACCTGGGAACGTGCGGGCTACAGCGCTCTCGGCGTGTTACCCCTGCTGCTCGGCATGCCGCTCGGCGACCGGCTCGGCCGCCGCATTCCCAAAGCCACCTTCGACCGCATCATCCTCGCGGTGCTGACGCTGCTGGCACTCCGTCTGCTCTGGCAGAACACCCTCTGAAGAGCCGCGTCCGAAGCCATGAATTTTATGCCATGCCTGTAAAATGTACAGGCTTGCAATAAAATCGTGTTCTGATTGAGCAGCCTCGGCACTCGGTCACGGTGTGGGCCTGCAAAGCGCTCCACGATTTGGTACACTCGTACGGCTAGGCAGACGGCGCGCTGCAACATAGTGCGCACCACTGCACGTGACCTCACATCGAGTGCGTGCACTTCGGCAGTACACCGCTGCGAGACGGCACCGTACACCGCTGCGGTGCCCGCCGACGGAGCTCTGGCCACGCGATCGCGTTGAACCCCGACGGGGCTCGGTAGATCGAAGACCGTAGGCGTCGACGTTGAGGCTGGCGCAGGCCACACAGCAAGACGTGTATGGCCCCGCGTGCCGTTTCTGTCTCAGTTGTGCTGAGCGGCCGCAGGATAGGGCCTCCAAGGCGCCTTAAATGCGTCGCACGCGTTCAGTTTGGCGCACGAGAGACGACTTAATAGAATTGTATACGAACGAAATAACGGACAAGTTGGGTTAGCCATGAGCCTTTACGCAGCCTACCTCGAGGAAATCGACACCCGCGCCGAGCAGGGTCTCAGCCCCAAGCCGGTGGACGATGGCGAGCTCACCCGGGAAATCATCGCCCAGATCAAGGACACCGAACACCCGCACCGGGCGGACTCACTCAAGTACCTGATCTACAACACGCTGCCGGGCACCACCAGCGCGGCGGGCGAGAAGGCCCACTTTCTCAAGGACGTCGTGCTGGGCGAAGCGGTGGTCGAGGAGATCTCGGTCGAATTCGCGTTTGAGCTGCTCTCGCACATGAAGGGCGGTCCCTCCGTCGAGGTGCTCATCGACCTCACGCTCGGCGACGACGCCGGCATCGCCGCACAGGCCGCCGAGGTGCTCAAGACCCAGGTCTTCCTCTACGACGCCGACACCAGCCGGCTCAAGGCCGCGTTCGACGCCGGTAGCGCGGTCGCCAAGGACATCCTCGAGAGCTACGCGAAAGCGGAGTTCTTCACCAAGCTGCCGGACGTCGACGAAATCGTGAAGGTGGTCACCTACATCGCCGCTGAAGGCGACATCTCGACCGACCTGCTCTCACCGGGCAACCAGGCGCACTCGCGCTCGGACCGCGAGCTCCACGGCAAGTGCATGATCTCCGAGCGCGCGCAGCAGGAAATCCAGGCGCTGAAACTCCAGCACCCCGACAAGCGCGTCATGCTGATCGCCGAAAAGGGCACCATGGGCGTTGGCTCCTCGCGCATGTCCGGCGTCAACAACGTCGCCCTCTGGACGGGCAAGCAGGCGAGCCCCTACGTGCCCTTCGTCAACATCGCGCCGGTGGTTGCGGGGACCAACGGCATCTCGCCGATCTTCCTCACCACCGTCGGCGTCACCGGTGGCATCGGCGTCGACCTCAAGAACTGGGAGAAGACACTCGACGACGACGGCAAGCCGATATTGAACAACGACGGCAACCCGATCCTCCAGCAGCGCTACTCGGTCGACACCGGCACCGTGCTGACCATCAACACCAAGACCAAAAAGCTCTACAACGCCGAAGGCGACGAAGAGCTCGTCGACATGTCGTCGTCCTTCACGCCGCAGAAGGTCGAGTTCATGAAGGCGGGCGGCTCCTACGCCATCGTCTTCGGCAAGAAGCTTCAGACATTTGCCTGCGAGGCACTCGGCATCGAATTGCAATCGGCCTTTGCCCCCTCGAAGGAAGTCTCCCATGAAGGCCAGGGCCTGACCGCGGTCGAGAAGATTTTCAACGCCAACGCCGTGGGCGTTGCGCCCGGCAAGACGCTGCACGCGGGCTCGGATGTCCGCGTCAAGGTGAACATCGTCGGCTCACAGGACACCACCGGTCTCATGACCTCGCAGGAGCTCGAGGCCATGGCGGCCACGGTGCTCTCGCCGCTCGTCGACGGTGCCTACCAGTCGGGCTGCCACACGGCCTCGGTCTGGGACAAGAAAGCCCAGGCCAACACGCCGCGCCTGATGGCCTTCATGCACAAGTTCGGCCTCATCACCGCGCGCGATCCGAAAGGCGTCTACCACTCGATGACCGACGTGATCCACAAGGTGCTGAACGACATCACCGTCGACGACTGGGCGATCATCATCGGCGGCGACAGCCACACGCGCATGTCCAAGGGTGTGGCTTTCGGCGCGGACTCCGGCACGGTGGCGCTGGCGCTCGCGACCGGCGAGGCCAACATGCCCATCCCCGAGTCGGTCAAGGTGACCTTCAAAGGCAGGATGGCCGACCACATGGACTTCCGCGACGTCGTCCATGCCACCCAGGCGCAGATGCTCGACGCCTTCGGCGACAACGTCTTCCAGGGCCGCATCATTGAAGTGCACATCGGCACGCTGCTGGCCGACCAGGCGTTCACCTTCACCGACTGGACCGCAGAGATGAAGGCCAAGGCCTCGATCTGCATCTCCGAAGACGACACCCTGATCGGCTCGCTCGAGATCGCCAAAGCGCGCATCCAGATCATGATCGACAAGGGCATGGACAACGACGTCGAAATGCTCAAAGGCCTGATCGCGATTGCGGACAAGCGCATCAATGAGATCCGCTCTGGCGAAAAGCCTGCTCTGGCCCCGGATGACAACGCCAAGTACTTCGCCGAAGTGGTGGTCGACCTCGACCTGATCAACGAGCCGATGATCGCCGACCCCGATGTCGACAACTCCGACATCTCGAAGCGCTACACGCACGACACCATCCGACCGATTTCCTACTACAACGCCGAGAAGGAAGTGGACCTCGGTTTCGTCGGCTCCTGCATGGTGCACAAAGGCGACATCAAGATTGTCGCGCAGATGCTCAAGAACATCGAAAAAGAGCAAGGTGATGTGCAATTCCAGGCACCGCTCGTGGTCGCGGCGCCGACGTACAACATCATCGACGAGCTGAAAGCCGAGGGCGACTGGGAAGTCCTGCAGAAGCACTCGGGCTTCGAGTTCGACGACTCAGCGCCGAAACTCACCGCGCGCACCGAGTACGAGAACAAGCTTTACCTCGAACGCCCGGGCTGCAACCTCTGTATGGGCAACCAGGAGAAGGCCGCCAAGGGCGACACCGTGCTCGCGACCTCGACGCGCCTGTTCAAGGGCCGCGTGGTCGAGGACTCCGAAGAGAAGGCCGGCGAATCGCTGTTGGCTTCGACGCCGGTGGTGGTGCTCTCGGCCGTGCTTGGCCGCACGCCGACGCTCGAGGAGTACAAGAGCGCTGTCGAGGGCATCGACCTCACGACCTTCGCACCGCCGACGCAGACCCCGCTCGGCTCGCAGTCGGTGCACTTCTGACGCCGCACCGCCAAACAGGGCGCCCTCGACCGGGCGCCCTGCCCTTCATAAAACAGGCACATGCCGGTGTTGCCCGCAGGGTGGCAACGGCATCCCGTGCGGGCCTGACGCGCGGTTAAGCCCTACACGTTCCGCCCGGCGTCCCGCCAGTAGGGCTCGCGCAACCGCGGTTTGAAGATCTTGCCGGTGTCCTCGCGCGGCAAGGCGGCGTGGAAGTCGATGATGCGCGGGTGCTTCAGTCGCGCCAGCTTGCCCTGCAGAAACTGCCTGACGTCGTCCGCATCGGGCTCGCAACCCGCCGCCGGCTCGACGGCGGCCACGATCTGTTCACCGAACTCCGGGTCCGGCGCGCCGAACACGGCGACGTCGCGGATGAACGGCGCCCGCATCAGCACGGCCTCGATCTCGGCCGGGAAGATGTTGGCGCCGCCCGAGATGATCATGTCCTTCTTGCGGTCGGTGATGTAGAGGTAGCCGTCGTCGTCCACCCAGCCAAGATCACCCACCGAGACGTGCCCGTGCTTCTCGGCAGACTGCCGGCTGTCGGGGTCGTTGGCGTAATCGAAATCACCGAAGGCCTCGAGCCGCGCGTGGATTTCGCCGACCTCGCCGGCGGGCAACGGGTTGCCGTCGTTGTCGAGGATGAGCACGGTCCCGCCCATCTGCATGCGGCCAGCCGTGCCGGGGCGCTCGAGCGCCTCGGCCGACGACACCATCGTCATAAACCCGAGTTCCGAGGCGCCGTAGGTCTCCCAGAACACCGGGCCCCACCAATCGATCATCGCCACTTTCAGCTCGTGCGGCCAAGGCGACCCGGTTGAGACACAGAACGCCACCGACGACAGGTCATGGCGCGACTTCACGGCCTCGGGCAGTTTCAGCAGCCGGCTCATCATGGTCGGCACAAGGTAGATGTGTGTGATCCGGTGCGCCTCGATCGTCGCCAGAAAGGCTTCCGGGTCGAAGCGCGGCGCGACCAGGGTCGAGACGTCGTCGCTTTCCAGCGCCGCGAGCGACAGGGTCGAGGGGGCGGAGTGGTAGATCGGCGCCGCGGTGAAAAACCGCGACCCGGGTTCGAACCGCATCATCTCGACCCCGAGGCGGCGCAAGAGGTCGCGGTGGTCTCGCTTCGGCCCGACCGCAACTTTCCGGATGGCTTTGGGGCGGCCCGTCGAGCCGGAGGTGTAGCGGAGCAGCGGGCGCATCGCGGCGCGCGTGGTCAGCGGCGGGCTGTCGTCAACCAGCGTCGCCCATTCCGGAATGTCGGCGTGGCACTCTGCGTCCTCCGGGGCAATGCCGTAGGCCGCGCGCAGCCGGGGCGCCGGTGTCACGCCGATCACGCGCCGCCCCGCGAGCGCGGGTTGCAGTCGGCCGATGAGGTCGCGGTGGATGATCACGGTCTCGGCGCCACTGTCGTTGCAGATGGCGGTGACTTCGTCGGACTCCCCGTGCCAGTTGAGCGCCACGATCACCGTGCCGGCGAGGGCCGCGGCCCGCATGACCTCGAGCTGTGTCAGGTCGTTCCGCAGAATCAGCGCGACGCGTGCGTCTTCGCCCGCACCCATCGCTGTCAACGCGGCGGCCCCCTGGGCGGCGCGGGCATCCAGCTGGTGCTGCACGACACACTGATCGAGGTCGCCGACAACGGCGTCTGGCAGTGGCTCCATGACCCGGCTCCTTCCGGAAACGAAGCGGCATTGTGACACCCTTGCCCGCCAGGGTGTCCTGTCCCCCGGGACCTTCAATCCACGGCGCCGTGGACGGACCAGACGACCCGGGCGAATCACGCTAGAGTGTTTCAGAACAGCGGGGCATGCTGCCGCGCTGTGCACTTCAGGAGTTGAACATGAGCGCAGCCAAACCCCGAGTTGGCGAACACCTTGACAGCCTCACCCTGCCGAGCGTGGGCGGCGGGTCCGTGACCCTGGGCCAGCCGACCGAGCGGTGGACCATGCTCTTCGTCTACCGCGGCACACACTGCCCGCGGTGCAAGCGCTTCCTCAACAAGCTCAACGCCGTATTGCAAGACTGGACAGCGGTGCTCGACGTGGTCGTGGCATCGGCCGACAGCGAAAGCCAGGCGCTGGCCGACCAGCAGGAACACGGCTGGGCGTTCACCTTGTGCCACAGCCTGAGCGAAGCGCAGATGCGCGCGCTCGGCCTCTACGTGTCGGACCCGCTCTCAGCCGAGGAAACCGACCACCGCTTCGCCGAGCCCGGCGCCTTCGGCATTCGCCCGGACGGCTCGCTGATGCTGGTCGACATCAGCAACGGCCCGGCCGCGCGCCCGGACCTCGAGGAGCTGCTCGACGGCATGACCTTCAACATCACCAACAACCGCCCGGTGCGCGGCACCGCCTGAATCGCCCCCGGTCGGCGTGCCCGACCGGCTTTCCTCAGCGCACCACGACCGGCAGCACCACCGCCTCGGCCCGCGCCGTGCCGAGCGTGCCGGCCGCGTCGAAGGCCGCACGCAAGCGGTTGCCGGCGACGTCCTCGAGCGCCGGCGCAGCAACCAGCTGGGCATTGTCGGGCCAGGCGCGAGCCGGCGTGAACGACCAACTCGTGCCGTCGGTCGCGCGGGTGCCGTCGAGCGGTGCGCCGTCGCCACCGCGCACACGCAGAAAGCGCTGCAATGCGAGTGTGTCCATCGCGCGGTCGAAGCGAACCTCGAGAGGGTGGCGCGTGCCAGCCGCAGGCGACGAAACGCGCCAGGTGTCCGGCGACACCGCGCGGCGCTCGGCTTCGCCGACGGTCAGCGCGTGGTGCACGGTGTCCCCAAGCGGCACACCGGCTGCGCTCCGCATGCGACCGGAGACCACCAGGCGGTAGCGCTGACCGGTTTGCAGCGGCGCACCAACGCGCGTGTTGGGCCCGACGCCCTGCTTGATGCGGCCCGGGTCGAACACCAGCGTGAGGTGCTGCTGGCGCCGATCCCAGAGCTCGGTCGGGGTGGCGAGGAACGCGCCTGCGACCCGCACGCCGCCCTCGGATTCGAGCCAGACCGCTTCGCGCACCTGCCCGGTGGCCATGGGCTCCGAGAAGCGCAGGTGCACGCGCAGCGTGTTGGCAGGCCACACCGCAGCCGACGGCGAGACGCCAGCGAGCACAGGTGGTTGAGCCTCGGCGGCCGGCACCCGAAAGGCGACGTCCACCGCATCGGCTGCTGCAGCGCCGGCTGCCGTCCCGATCGAGAGGCGGTACGTGGCGCCGGGCTTGAGCGCGAAGCGCGGTGACACCGCCAGGCCGTGGTCGTGGCGCGCGACGCGCACCAGCATGCCACGCGCCTCCGGCTTGGCGTCGAGCTGCAGGCGTACGGCGACGTCGCCGTTGACCACCGATTGCGCAAGCCCGGTACTCACGCCACCCACCGTGACGACGCGCAACGCCGGGTCGTAGTCGACCCGGGGCTGCGCGGCCGCGAGTGCCGCGGCAGAGAGGCTGGCGGCGAGCAGCGCCCGCCGCAGCCAGGTGTGACCCCGTGCCATCAGTTGTAGCTGAGCGGCGGCGCCGACTTGTAGCCAAAGGGGTCCGGGCCGTCCGCCCAGTTCATCTCAACCACATGGTCGGCCCGGTCGAAGAAGAACGGCATGGGCAGCGTGTGCAGCTGGATGTTGCGCGTGTCTTCGGGGCTCCGCCGCACCACCACGGCCCAGGTCGCGTCGACGGTGTCGAGGTGGAGCGTGCCACTCAACGGCATCGGCTGCTGCGCCACGCCCGCGACCGCGAACACCGGCTGCACACCCTCGCCGTGCGGCATCGCCTCGGCCGTCGCGACCGCGTCGGCCGACAGCGTCACGGCGCTGCGGTTGGTGTTGGTGACAATGAAGTTGTGGCTCTGATCCCAACCGTTGACGTAGGGCACGATGTCGATCGGCGTGTTGCCAAAACCCATCTCACCGATCATGGTGCCGCGCACCTCGGCGCCGTCCTGCAGGTCAGCCAGCGGGATCCGCACGATTGGCGTGCACGCGTACACCGCGACCAGGGTGGGCTCGCCGTCGAACTCGGTGACGGTCTGGGTGATGATCGGCGCGCGCGTCTCGTACTGCGCGTGCACGGCGTGCCAGATCTCGATCGATGACGTCGCCACCGTGTCGGTGAACGGGTAGGCCATGCGGCGAAGCGTCGAGCTGAAGGACGCATCCGAGATGCCGGAGACAAACAGCTCGCCCTGGTAGTGGTCGATGTCGGTGATCGCAAGGCCGTTCAACGGCTGCCCGAACTCCAGGGTGTCGTCGGTCGGCACCGGGCCGACGCTCTGCACGGTCTCAGCCGCGTCTTCGATCGCCAGCAATTCGACCGCGCCCTGGTTGACCTTGAGCAACACGGGTTCGGCGTCGGGGCCGGTGCCACGGTGCACCGACAGCACAATCTGCTTGCTCGGCTTGTGCACCGCCATGTCGTTGATCGTGATATCTGCGGCGTCGACGCCGAGCAGCGCCGCAATGGCGTGGTCGAGGCCGTCGATCAGCGTGCGCCCTTCGAAGGTCTGCGCGCGTCCGAGCGCGTAGCCCGACTGGTCGTCAAAACCGCCCTCGCCGAAGTCGAAGGCGCGCACCACCCCCGCCTTGCTGTCACCGACAAAGAGCACGTTGCCGTCGTTGAAGGCGAGCGCGCCCGCTGATTGCATCGGGCCACTGCCCGCGTGGGCCGCCGCTGTCAGGGCAAGGGCCAGCGCCGAGGCGAGCGCCGTTGCGTTGCGTGAAAGCATCTTTGCATTCCTGTTGAGAAGAGGAACGGCGAGTCTATGTCGACCTCAATAACAGTCACAGACAGCAGTTTGGGATAACTGTGTTCACTTTTTTAGTCCACTTCAGCCAGTCACTCCCAAGCGGAAGGGTCGAACACGGTGTCCCCCTTCAGACCGCCCCCGCACCCCGCGCCCAGCAGGGGCGCTGTGTCGAGCGGCACACTCCGCGCGACCACACCGACGGCGAGTGCAGGCAAGCGGTACCCCATGGCACAGCGGCCTTACTCGTACGTGTTCACCCGGTCGTCGGACATCGCCTGCCGATCCGCAACACAGGTGCGCTTGCAGGACGTCAAGACTCTTTTTTCAGACACCGACAGGCACTCACCGCTCAAGGCCATCGGGGTGTTGTCAGCTGCGAGCACGTCACTCTGATTGCGGCGACCGCACGACCACAAGTTGCTAGACTGTGCGCCACCGGCGCTGCCGGTGCCGGCGTGCGTATCGCCCCCCATTCAATCACCTGTGACTCGTGCGCCCCGCGCGTGACAATGAGTAGACACCATGTTCAATCGGCTTCTGTGCTTTTTCGCCGCGACCCTGTTCCTCTGCCCCGTTTTCGCGGAAGACCCGCGGCTCGCCAAGATCATCCCGGTCACGTTCGACGACGGCAACGTCACGCGCACGTTTTTCGGCCGTGTGGTCGCCAAGCAGACCGTCGACTACGCCTTTCAAGTCAGTGGTCAAATCACCGAATTGCCGGTGGTCGAAGGCGACACAATCGAAAAGGGTGCGACGATCGCCAAACTCGATCAGGAACCGTTTCAGTTGGCATTGGACCAGGCAAAAGCACAAAAAAACCAAGCTGACCGCGCACTCGCGCGCAACCAACGACTGCAAAACGCGGTCAGCCGGGTCGCACTCGAAGACGCCCAGACCAGCGCCGAGCTGACTGACATCGCCTTGCGCAACGCGCAACGCGACCTGAATAATGCAAGCTTGTACGCACCCTTTGAGGCACTGGTTGCCACGCGCAACTTCGACAACTTTTCGACCGTGTCGGCGGGTACACCTGTGGTGAGACTGCACGACATGTCCGAGCTCAGAATCGAGATCGAGGTGCCGGAGATTCTGTTCCAGCGCGCTGGCGAAGACCCCGATGTCGAGCTTTGGGTCACTTTCCCGACGAGTGACACCCGCCATGCACTCGAAACCCGCGAATTCAACGCTGAGACGTCGGCGGTTGGGCAGTCTTTTCGAATCACGCTGGGCCTGCCGCGCCCGCCAGGGTTGGTGGCCTTGCCCGGCTCCTCGGCAACCGTCACGGCGACACTCAAAGGCGGTGTACCAAGCATTGTAATACCCCGATCGGCGGTCCTCACGCGCAACGATGGCAGCACACAAGTCATGGTGTTCGAACCCACCGGCGCGGACGAGGGTACCGTCTCGGCGGTCGATATCAGCATTACACCCACCGACAGCGGCGGGGTCGCTGTGGTCAGCGGGCTCTCCGGCGGTGAGGAGATCATCGCAAGCGGCGCCTCGGCCCTGACAGACGGTCAGTCCGTCCGCCGATTTACCGGATTTGCGAAGTAGACGCCGGCCATGAACATCGCGCGATTGTCCATAGACCGGCCCATCTACACGTGGATCATCATCCTCAGTTGCCTGCTCGGCGGGCTCTGGGGATTTTCGTCACTCGGCCGACTCGAAGACCCGGCGTTCACGATCAAAACCGCCGTTGTGGTCACGCAGTACCCGGGCGCCTCCGCCGCCGAAGTGGCACGTGAGGTCACCGAACCGATCGAATCCGAAATCCAGAAGTTGGCCGAGGTCAAGGAAATCCGGTCGATGAACCAGCCAGGTTTGTCGTGGATCACGGTGGACATGGAGGACCAGTTTGACGGCACGGAGCTGCCGCGCATTTGGGTCAAACTGCGCAACCGCGTCGCCGATGCCACGCTGCCAAGCGGCACCAGCACACCGTTTGTCAACGACAGCTTTGGCGATGTCTTCGGGCTCTACTACGCGGTAACCGCTCCCGGGTACTCCGACGCCGAGATCTACGACCTCGCCACCTTTCTGCGGCTGCGTTTATTGGCCGTCGACGGCGTGGCGGATGTGTCTCTCAGTGGCGTGCCCAACGAAGTGATCTACGTTGAACCGGACTTGTCACTGAGCACCAACCTCGGCATCTCCCCCGCGGTTATCCAGGGCGCTCTGAGCAGTGCCAACGAAGTGCAAGACGGTGGCAGTGTCCAGGACACAAACGGTCGATTGTTGATTCAACGGCCTGAGGGCGACGACAGCGTCGAAGAAATCGCTGGCCTGGCCATCGGCGTTGGCGATCACCTGCTGACAGTCTCCGACTTTGCCGAGGTCTACCGGGGCCGTGAAGCGAATCCGAACATCGTGATTCGCCACAACGGAACAGAGGCGTTCACGCTCGGGGTCGCAGGTGTCGGCACCCAAAACATCGTGGACATCGGGCACCGCGTGGATGCGCAACTGGACGCGCTTGCTGCCCAGATCCCACTCGGGGTCACCGTATCGCCGATTTACCAACAACACCTGGTCGTCGAGGAGGCGAGCAACGACTTTATCGTCAACCTCGCCATGTCGGTTGGCATCGTGGTCACGGTGTTGGCCGTATTCATGGGGTGGCGTGCCGCGCTGAACGTCGGGTCGACACTGTTGCTGACGGTTGTGGGGACGCTGCTGTTCATGGCGTTTTTCTCGATCGAGATGGAGCGCATCTCACTCGGCGCCTTGATCATTGCCATGGGCATGTTGGTCGACAACGCGATCGTGGTTGCCGAGGGCATGCAGACGTCGATGAAACGCGGCATGACATCGCGCGACGCGGCCGACGATGCCGCCAGCAAAACGCAAATTCCGCTGCTTGGCGCAACCGTCATCGCCATCATGGCGTTTGCCGGTATCGGCCTGAGTCCGGACGCGACCGGTGAGTTCCTGTTCTCCTTGTTCGCCGTGATTTCGATTTCTCTCTTGCTCTCCTGGGTGCTCGCGCTCACCGTCACACCCCTGCTCGGACACTACCTGTTCGTCACAGGATCTCCCTCGGCTTCCGGCAGCGACAGCACCTACGACGGCCTCCTGTTCCGCGCTTACGCGAACACGGTCCGCCTGTGCCTGCGTTTTTGGTGGCTGGTCATCGCCCTGTTGGTGCTGGTCACGGCCGCGTGCTATGTCGCCTTCGGCTCAATCAAGCAGCAGTTTTTCCCGGACAGCAACACGCCACTCTTTTTCGTCCACTACAAGCTTGAACAGGGTGCGTCGATACACGAGACCTCACGCGATCTCGACGTCCTCGAAGGCTGGCTGCTCGAGCAAGCCGACACGGTCGCTGCCACAGCTTACGTTGGCCAAGGGGCCGCACGCTTCATGCTCACCTACCAGGCTGAGGATCCGAACCCGAGCTACGGCCACATCATCGTCCGCACCGCATCGCTCGACACCATTGCGCCCCTGATTGCCGATCTGGACCGGTTTGTTGCCACCAACCTTCCCCACGCCGAGGTGCGCGCGAAACGCCTCGCATTCGGCCCTGGCGGCGGTGACCCGATTCAGGTGCGGTACTCGGGACCGGACCCCGAGACGCTACGCGACCTCGCCGACCGGGCGATCGACACCTTGAAGTCGACGTCGACAAATATCATTGCGCCGCGACACGACTGGCGCGAGCAGGAGCAGGTCTTGAGGCCGGTGTATGCCGAGAACCGCGCGCAACAGGCGGGCGTATCGCGCAGTGACGTCACCGACACCTTGCGGTTTGCCACCACGGGTGTGTCATCCGGGGTGTTCCGCGAGGGCGAGCGGCAACTGCCGATCGTGTTGCGTACGCCTCGCGACGCCAATCTCGATCTGACCGACTACACCGTGTACTCGGATGCAGCTGGCGGCGTTGTGCCGTTCCAACAGGTGACCGACGGGCTCGCATTTGAGGCGCAGAACACCCTGATGATGCGACGCGATCAGCTGTACACCATCACCGTCGGTGCAGATGTGCCCAAAGGCATGACCGCTGCCGAAGTGCAAGCCGAGATCACGACCGCCATCGAGGAGCTGCCACTGCCTGCAGGGTATCAATTGGCCTGGGGCGGTGAGCTCGAGAGCGCAGGCGACGCACAGGCAAGCCTCGGCCGGCAGTTGCCGCTCAGCTTGATCATCATGGTCTTGATCTCGGTGTTGCTGTTCAACGCGCTGCGTCAGCCGCTGATCATCTGGCTGCTGGTACCCATGTCGGTCAACGGCGTGAGTCTCGCCCTGCTCGGCGTCGGCCTGCCGTTTACCTTTACCGCCCTTTTGGGTCTGTTGTCGCTCTCGGGCATGCTGATCAAGAACGGCATCGTGCTCGTCGAAGAGATCGACATCACCCGGCGCGAGCAGCCGACATGGCCACTCAAAGAGGCCATTGTCACCGCGTCTACGTCGCGACTTCGGCCGGTCATCCTCGCCGCCGCGACGACCATTCTCGGCATGATCCCGCTTATCTCGGACGCTTTTTTCCAGTCCATGGCGGTCACGATCATGGGCGGGCTTGCGTTTGCGTCGATCTTGACGCTGATCGCCGCCCCGGTGTTCTACTACGTGTTTTTTGCGCGAGGCGAGCGCCAGACGCCCGCTGTGGCCAGTTGATGGCGTCATAACAGGTACAGGCAAGTTGCAGAGGGTCACGTCGGTCAGTGGCACGCCGCAGCTCAGGGTCAGCCAGTCACAGGCGCGTTGCTCGGTCAACGCGCCGATCACGTGGTGATCGAGCGGATGCTGTCGTGACACCGCGCAGACCGCATTGCACCGTCGCCTCAACCGCGCGCCGGGCCGGCACGCGGTCCAGGGCCAAGGGCATCTAGGCTGCGGCGCTTGCGCCGAGCGCATCCAACACCGGAAAGAGCTCGGCCGGCTCGGGCCGGCGCGTGTAGTCCGGGTTCACCTCCGCGTAGGCGACGGTGCCGTCGGTGTCGATCACGTAGCGCCCGGGCATCGGCAGGTTCCACTGACCGTCGCCGTGGATGCTCGGCAGGTCCACCTTGAACGAGCGGAACACCGGCTGTACGTAGGGCTGCACACGCCAGCGCAAGCCGAAGGCGTCGGCGACGTTGCCGCCCACGTCCGACAGAATCGGGAAGCTCAACCCGTTCTCGCGTTGCGACTTTCGGCTCTGCGCCGCGTTTTGCAAAGAGATGGCGACGAGCTGGGCACCGCGGGCGCGGATGTCGTCGGCCACCGCCTCCAGGGCCTGCAACTCCAGGTTGCAGTAGGGGCACCACGCGCCGCGGTAGAACGACACCACGACGGGGCCCTCGGCGAGCAGGGTCTCGAGTGCGACCGGGTTGCCGTCGGGGTCGTGCAGGACGAACGACGGTGCGGCGTCGCCGGCCTTGAGTGTGCGTTCCGCCTGGCCGCTCTCAATGAGTTCCCGGGTGGAGCGCTCGAAAGCCTCGACCGCCTCGGCGGGCACCTGGGACGTGAACTGGACCTTGAAGGCATCGAGTTTTTCTTGGAGTGACATGCTGTGAACCTCGTACAGGGTAAAGGGGTCATCACGCCGGTAGCCCATCAACGAGCGGCATCGGCGTTGGGTTTCATGGTCGGCCCGAGCGGACCAGTTCGGTAGACGGCCCGCGCGGCTAACGGTTATTCGCGGTGTGCATGGGACTTTCGCTTATCGCAACCCCGGCTCCGCTCGATTCAAGGAAAGGCACCCCCAACCGTGGATGCCTTCACACCGGAGACGCCGGGCTCAGCGCCGACTCAGGCCCGCGCGCGGAACCACTGGCGCACGTCGTTGACGTCGAACGCCAGCGACACCAGATTGATCACCAGCAACACCGTCAGGAACGTCTGGTAGAGCGCGCTGCCGCCCGGCGAGGCGAATACCAGCATCAGCACCTGTGGGGTCCAGGGCAGGATGAGGCCGGCGGCCGCGAGTTTGGTGAAGCCGCCGGACGCCACGACGATGGCCACCGTGAGCGCCATGCCGCCGATGGCCAGGGCCGCGATGAGCGCACCGCCCGGTTCGTCGAGGAACGCGAGCGTCGCGAGGTTTACCGGGCCGAGCACGACGTTCATCCAGAGCTTCACCCAGGTGGGCAAGGCGGCGTAGGACGCCATGATCCGCGCTGAGCGGCCGGGGGCGTGTGTGTGGGTTGCTGTGGTCATGAGAGCACCTGTGAGTTGTGTGGGTTGTCGACGCGGTGTGTTGCGTCTGACGGTCAGTGTTGTTCATTCACTTTGCAATCGGTAGAGTGCTCTCGTGGTTTTTGGATATACGAATTTCGAATGACAGAAGACATCAATGCACTGCGGCTCTTCACGCGGGTGGCGCGCACCGGCAGCTTCACCGCCGCCGGCAAGGAGGCGGGCCTGTCGCAACCCTCGGTGTCGCGCATCGTGTCCAAACTCGAAGCCGAGCTCGGGGTCGCGCTCCTGACACGCACCACCCACGCGGTGCGGACCACCGAGGCGGGTGAGGAGTACCTGAGCCGGGTCGAACCCATCCTCGCGGACATCGAGGAAGCCAACCACGCTGTCCGCGGCACCGGCGAACTGCGCGGCAGGTTGCGCATCGGCGCGGCCACGAGCTTTGCCCAGCGCGAAATCATCCCGGCGCTGCCCGAATTCCTCGTGAGCCACCCGAAACTGAAAGTCGACCTCGTGCTCACCGACGCCAAGCAGGACCTGATCAACCAGGCCATCGATGTCGCCGTCCGCTTCGGGCCACTCGAGGACTCGACCATGGTCGCGCGCGCGTTCGGCACCACCCCGCGACTGCTGGCGGCGTCCCCGGCCTACCTCGAGCGCCACGGCACGCCCGCGTCGCCGGCAGACCTGGTCGACCACCAGATCATCCTCGGCCCATCGAGCGCGAGCCGCACGGGCTGGAAGTTCGAGAAGGACGGCAAGGTGCAGTCGGTGCGGGTCGAAAGCCGGCTGATGATCACGGTCAACGAAGGCACCACCGCCGCCGCGACAGCGGGCCTCGGCATCGTCAGCACCGCGCTGTGGGGCTGCAAGGCGGAGCTGGCGAGCGGGACGCTGGTGCGTCTGCTGCCCGACTGGGACCTCGGTCACATCGAGGTGAACGCCCTGCTCGCGGGCGGCAAGGGCACCAAGCCCTCGGCCCGCGCGTTCACGGCCTACTTGCAGTCGGCCCTCGCGTCACAGGCCGCCGACACCGTCGGAGCAGGCTTGTGATAACGCAGCCACGCTGTTCAGCCACACCGTCCATGTGAGCGTGCACACGCCGTCGATTCGCTCCCACCACCGGTGTGTTCTACCGTGGCAACGCACCCAGCCACACCACGCAAGGGGAACCCGATGAGCGACAACACACAACAGGCCATCCAGGCGGTGGAGACCGAAATCTTTGAGCTCACCCGAAAGCTCACGGCACTGCGCACAGCGGCCGCCCCGATTGCGGTCCCGAACTACACCTTCGACACCCAGAGCGGCAGCGTGTCACTGCTGGACCTCTTCTCGGACAAGCGCCAACTGCTGGTGGTCCACAACATGGGTCAGGGCTGCCGCTACTGCACGCTCTGGGCCGACGGCTTTAACGGGTTTTTGCCGCACCTCGAGGCCACCCTGTCGGTCGCGCTTGTGTCGAAGGACACACCCGAGGTGCAGCGCCGCTTTGCCAACGCGCGCGGTTGGCGCTTCCGCCTGGCCTCGCACGGCGGTGGCGATTACATCCGCGACCAATCCGTGCTGCCCGGGCGCGACAACGTGCCAGGCTGTGTGGTGTACGAGCGCGAGGGCGACACCGTGTTGCGCAAGAACAGCACCGTGTTCGGCCCGGGCGACCTCTACTGCCCGGCCTGGCACCTGCTCGCGCTCGCGGGCGTGGGCACAGACACGTTCACGCCACAGTACAGCTACTGGCAACAACCGGCCGAGTTGGACGACGGCGGTGAGGATCGCCTCTAGTCACACGGCGACCTGCCTCCACTGGTCGATGTTCAGGCTCCAACCAGGTCGTTGAGCACGCGACGCGGGGTAGCCGTCCCACCACTGGTATGACACAGGACGCCAACGTCCCTCCTCGACCTCGTGTCTGCCTGAAACGGGTACACGCTCGACGCGGTGTACAAATGCAAATAAGAAGCGTTATCATTTGCCACCCAGTGCTGAGCCACAGCATTACCCCGTTAGGACAGGTGACACACATGCTCCACAAACCCCATGGAATCTGCGGGTCAGCGGCGCTGTTTTGCGTACTGACAGCGCCCGCCTTCACCGCAGTAGCCCAGGATAGCGACGAGCAGATCGACGCGATTGAAACCGAACAGCTCGTGATCATCGGCTCGCAAATCGAGTTGGCTGGTCCGGCACCTGGTGGCCAGGTCGCCGACGGCGGCCGGGCGGGCATGCTCGGCAATTTGCCCTACCGTGACCTGCCCTTCAGCGGCTCAGCCTACACCGAGGCATTCGCGCAGGACTTGCAGGCCGACGGTGTGGGAGACGTGTTGTTGAGCGACCCGTCAGTCCGTGTTCAAAAAGGTTTTGGCAACTTTCAGGACGTCTATCAGATCCGCGGTTTCCCGGTTTTCTCCGACGACCTGACCTTCAATGGACTCTATGGCGTCGTACCACGGCAATTCGTGGCTGCACCGCTGGTTGAGCGCGTCGAGGTGCTGCGCGGTGTCAACACCTTCGTGAACGGCGCGGCCCCGGGCAGCAGTGGTGTGGGTGGCTCGGTCAATCTGGTACCCAAACGGGCACCCGACGAGCGTATCCGTCAGTTCACGCTCGGCTACGAGACAGCAGGCACCCTCTTTGGAGCAGCGGATTTCGGCCAACGGTTCGGCACGGATGGCGAGTGGGGCCTGCGCACGAACGCCGTGGTACGCGGTGGCGATACAGCAGTCGAGGACAGCGAACGTGATCTCAGCGCACTCTCTTTCGGTGTCGACTACGACGGCGACCAGCTGCGTTTTACCGCAGACATCGGCTACCAGGACAACAGCATCGATCGGCCGAGGCCGCAGGTGACGCCCACCGGCGCTGCGCCAACCCCACCTGACGGGGACACCAACTACGCCCAGGACTTCACCTTCTCCAATGAAGAGCAACTGTTCTTCACCACACGCGGCGAGTACCGGTTCACTGACAACGTCGTTGGCTGGGCCGCGTTGGGCATACGCGACGGCAAAGAAGAAAACGACCTGGCCAACCCCAACGCCGACGAGAATGGCAATTTGCAAGCGCTCCGATTCGTGAACGTGCGCGAGGACGACATCAGCTCACAGGATATCGGGCTTCGGGCCGAGTTTGACACCGGCGGCGTCGGACACACACTGGTCGCAAACGTCTCGGCGACGCGCTTTCAGTTCGACAACGCCTTCGCGTTTTCGGATTTCAGCCGATTCTCTGGCGGCACGCTAGAAAACCCGGTGCAGGTGGCCCCGCCCGCAACCACCGCGTTTGTCGGCGGAGACCTCAACAACCCATTGACCACAGAAGACGCGCGTACCAGCAGTGTGGCGATATCGGACACGCTGTCCTTCATGGACGACAGTGTGTTGCTGACACTGGGCGCACGCTCCCAAACGATCGAGCAAAAGACGTTCAACGCCACCACGGGTGCGCAAGAAGGAGACATAGACAGCGACGCGGTCACTCCGGCGCTCGGCATCGTCTACAAACCCAACGCGCGCTGGGCACTTTTTGCAAACGCCGCGGAGGCGCTTCAGCGTGGTGCCGTCGCGCCGGCAACGAGTGGCGGCAATCCTGTCACGAACGCCGGTGAAATCCTCGATCCGCTGGTGAGTGAACAGATCGAGCTGGGAGCGAAATACGGTGACGAACGCTTCGGCTTCGGTGTCAGCCTGTTCTCGATCAGCCAGCGTAGCGCAATCGTGGTCAATGACACCTTCACCGACGCCGGCGAGCAAGTGAACGAGGGCATCGAAATCACCATGCACGGTGAGCCGACAGCCGGTCTGCGTCTACTCGGCGGTGTGACCTTGCTGAGTGCTACGCTTGATCAAACTCAGGGTGGGATCAACCAGGGGCAAGACGCGGTCGGAGTCCCTGAAACCATGGCGAATTTCGGCGTTGTGTATGACGTCGCTTCAGTCAGCGGTCTCACCGTGGACGGTCGTGTCATTCACACCGGCTCACAGTACCTTGACGCTGCCAACACGCTCTCGGCTGACAGCTGGACGCGACTTGACCTCGGCCTGAAGTACCAAACGCGACTGGGTGGACGCCCTGCAACACTGCGTGCCCGAGTAGAAAACGTGACGGATGAGGCCTACTGGGCATCTGTCGGTGGCTTCCCGGGCGCAAACTACCTTGTGCAAGGCGAACCGCGCAGCATCAGCGTGTCCCTGACCAGTGACTTTTGAGCGCAGTTTCATGCGCGGGGTCCAATCGGATCGCCCTGTTGGGCGGTCCGTGCCACGTGACACGCAGGCCCGAGGGGAACCCGGCGTTCACGGTATGCTTCATCAGGTCGGAGAGATGAGGAAACTGCTGTGGAGAAGCAGCAACCCGAAGAGGGTCTTGCAGCCACGCTGAGACGCCGCTACGGCGATCCGATGCCGCTCGCTGCAGCAAAGGTGATCGACCGGCTGGATGTGCATTGCCGCACATTCATCGACCACTCACCGCTTGTCATGCTGGCAACGTCGAATGGCCATACGCTCGATGTCTCGCCCAAAGGCGGCGACCCCGGCTTCATCAAGGTCGAAAACGATCAGACCTTGCTGATGCCCGACTACGCCGGTAACAACCGGATCGATGGCTTGATCAACATCGCCGCCGAACCGCAGGTCGCGTTGGTCTTTTTCATCCCGGGCGTCAAGGAGACCTTGCGAGTCAACGGGCCCGCAGAGGTTGTCCTGGAGTTCGACACCGACCCGTATCCGGACCTCTGGGATAGCGTTCCGAAATCCGTGCTCCGCGTGCGCACACGTGAGGTGATGCTGCATTGCGGCGCTGCGCTACAGCACGCATCGGTGTGGCAGCCCGAGACCTGGCCACGCGAGCGGCCGATAGCGTCATTGTCGAGAATCGTCAGGGATCATGCCGCGATCACATGACGCTGCCCGCTCCGGTGTTGACACACCCTTCGGGCTGCGCCGCCGTGCGTGTCTCACAGCCGCGCTGGCTCTGCTACCACTCGCCGCACGCGCGGAGCCCATGCGGGTTGCCGCGATCGACTGGGCGATGCTCGAAACCGCACTGGCGCTCGGTATCACCCCGGTGGCGGCAACCGAGCTTGTCCGTTTTCGCGTCGACGCTGTGACACCCGCCGTGCCTGCCACGGTCGTTGACCTCGGCTTGCGCGGGTCGCCCAACCTGGAGCTGCTGATCACGACCGCACCGGACGTCATCCTGACGTCGCCGTGGTACGCGTTCATCGAGCACCGCCTGGCGTCTGTCGCCAAGCTTGTCACGCACACGGTCTACACGCCTGGGGAGCCGCCGTGGCCGAAAGCACTCGCTGCGCTGAGGGTGGTCGGTCAACGCCTGGGTGTGGTTGAGCACGCCTTGGCTGTGGAGGCCCAGACGAAGAAAACGATCGCAATGCGCGCCAGGGCGCTCCGACCCTACCGCGACCGGCCGTGCTACATCGTGCAAATTGGAGACGCTCGGCATGTCCGAATGCTGGGAGACGACAGCTTGTTCGGCAGTGTCCTCATGGCGCTTGGCTTGCAAAACGCCTGGGAGGCGCGGAGCCGCTTCTCCTTCGCGGCACCCGTCCCGATCGAGCAGCTGGCCACCACGGCGGACGCGCGTATTCTCGTGGTGTCCGAGGTGCCGGCACTGGTCCGAGACAGCCTTGCACACTCGACACTCTGGCGACGTCTCACGCCCGTTGCCGAGTCGCGTGTGCATTTTCTCGACAACATCAACCCATTTGGCGGAGTGCCAGCCGGTCTGCGCTTTGCCGCACTGCTGCACAGGGCCCTGACCGCACCATGACCCGTCCACTGGGAACAGCAGTTGCATTCGGAGCTGTCGTCGTCAGCGTGCTGTGGTGGTGGAACGCCCTGCCGTACACGCGCGCCGGGCTGCCTGTGTTCTCGCTCGATGCCGCTCGGCTGTCGATCGACGGGATCCTGCTGTATCACGGCCATGTGCCGCGTGCCGCTGTCGCCCTCCTGTGCGGCGCCCTGCTCGGGCTCTCCGGTGCAATACTGCAAGCCGTTCTCAGAAACCCCCTGGCCGACCCTTCAACGCTCGGGATTTCCGCCGGTGCGCAACTGGCCTTGACGGCCGCTGTCGTGCTGGCTCCAGGGTGGTTGGCCTGGGGCCACTGGCCAGTGGCAATGGCCGGCGGCCTCGGCACTGCCGTGATCGTCATGCTGATCGCGTCTGCGCGGGAATACGATCCAACGACCCTGGTCATCGTGGGTATGCTGGTCAGCCTGATGGCGAGTGCGCTCGCCGCCGCCATCACGCTGTCACAGGGTCACTACTTGTTCAGCCTGATGATCTGGAACGGTGGCTCACTGGTGCAAACCGGCTGGCAGCCCGCCCTGTGGCTCGGTGTCACCTTGCTGCTCGGTCTCGTGCTGGTGGCACCGCTCGTGGACGTCGTGCAAGTGCTCGGGCTCGGTTCCGGCAGTGCCAAGTCGCTGGGCGTCAACGTCGCCGTGTACCGAGGCCTTCTCATCTTGATCGCCACCGCACTCGCCGCAGGTGTTGCGGCAGCCGTGGGCCTGGTGGCGTTTGTCGGTTTGGCGGCGCCGGCACTGGCACGCGCCCTGGGTGCCCGTACCGCAAGACAACGCATCCTGGGTGCCGCGTTCACAGGTGGCTTGATGCTGGCGCTCTGTGATGGGCTGGTGCTGCGTGCAATGAGCGTATCGAACGAGATGTTCCCGACCGGCGCCGTCACGGCGATCCTCGGCGGCCCGCTCATTCTCCTCATGCTGAGGCGCGTGCGGTCCGTGCCTTTGCCAACCCACAAACACACGCCCCGGCGCCTCGCTCAACCCGCTCGCGCGCTGGCGGTGTTGTGCCTGTTTCTGTCTGCGGTGTTTTGCCTGGCCCTCGTTCTGGCACAAGGGCCTGATGGCTGGTCTCTGCCACAGCCGGCACAAGCCGAACTGTTTCTCGAGACCCGCTTTGTGCGCCTCGCAGGCGCGGCCGCGGCAGGCGGACTCCTGGCGCTTGCCGGGACGGTGTTGCAGCGGTTGACGGCGAACCCGCTCGCATCGCCCGAGGTGATCGGTGTGTCCGGTGGTGCGGCGGTTGGCTACGCCACGGTGTTGTTCACGGCCGCTGCGCCGAGCATCGGTTTGCTGCTCTTCGGGGCAACGGTCGGCGGCACGCTGGCAACGCTCGCCATCCTGGGTTTCGTGGTCGGGCACAACCCGTCGCCGGAGCGCGTGCTGCTGGCGGGCATTGCCATCTCATCGCTCGCTGCTGCCGTCCTCTCGCTGCTCATGACGCTTGGTACCACACAATCCTTTGCCATTTTATCCTGGCTTAGCGGCTCCACATCGGCACTGACGGTGACGCTGACGGTGACACTGGTCGGCTCGCTGGTGCTGATCGCCAGCCTCGTGTTGTGCGCACACCGGTGGCTGACCATACTGCCCTTGACGACGCCTGTGGCTCGCAACCTGGGGGTGCCGTTGCGCACCGCTTGGTGCGGGCTGATCGCATTGGCGAGCCTCGCGACGGGCGCGGCAACCGTCATTGTCGGCCCCCTGAGCTTTGTCGGCCTGATGGCACCACACCTGGCACGGCGCAGCGGGTTTTCCGCTGCGGGCCCGCACCTGCTTGCCAGTATCCTGATAGGCGCCCTGGTGATGACTGTCGCGGATTTCGGGGCACGACAGGCCAGTTTTCCCTACCAACTGCCACTCGGTCTTTTTGCCTCGCTGATCGGCGCACCCTGGCTGGTCTGGCTGCTCACCCGCAAACCCGCATCATGACCCTGTTCAAGCTCACAGATCTGTGCGTCGACGTGCCATCGCGACGGCTGCTCGACCGCATCACAGTCACCTTCGAGGCCGGTGCCATCACAGGCTTGGTGGGCAAGAACGGTTCGGGCAAAAGCACCCTGCTGAAGGTCATCGCACGCCAGACAACCGCTGGGGCCGGGGACATCGAATTCGACGGACACCCGCTGGCGTCGTGGCCACACGACGCCTTTGCGCGCAACGTCGCGTACCTGCCGCAAACGCTGCCGCTGGCCGAGGGCTTGTTGATCCAGGAGCTGGTGGCTCTGGGTCGCTACCCATGGCACGGCGCTTTGGGTCGGCCAGGACCCGACGATGCCGCCGCCGTCGACCGCGCACTCCGAGTGTGTGGTCTGGATCACCTGCAGCAGCAGCGCGTCGACACCTTGTCAGGCGGCGAGGCGCAACGCGCCTGGCTCGCCCTGCTGATCGCACAGGATGCGCGCTGTTTGCTGCTCGACGAACCGACGTCGGCCCTCGATATTGCAACGCAAATGGACATACTCGGCCTGGTCCGGCAACAGTGCAAGACGGATGGACGCGGCGCCGTTGTCATCATCCACGACATTAACCTGGCCGCGCGGTTTTGCGACCACATAGTCGCCCTACGTGACGGTCGCGTCGCCTTCGACGGCGCGCCTGACGTGTTCATGAAACCGCCCTTATTGAAAGAGGTTTTTGACGCAGACATGGAGGTGATGACACGCGCCGACGGCTCGCTGGTGGCCCTACCGCACTGACAGTGGCGCTGACACGCAGTCAGCCAGCCCTGCAGGGGTCAGCACAGCCCCTGGTCGGCCAGGAAGCGGACAAACAGCAGCGTCAGGCTCTCGCGGCGCGATTTGTCGGGCCAGACGGCGTAGATGCCAAGCGGCGCGAGCGACCACTCGGGCAGCAGCCGTACCAGTTTGCCTTCGTCAATGCCGCGTTGTGCGAGGAAAGACGGCAACACCGTGGCACCGACGTTCTGGGTCGAGAGGTGGTAGACCGCCTCGATGCTGTCCACCGTGATCTGCGCTTTGCCAGTGACGGTTTCGATCTCGCCCGTGGCCGACGTGAACTCGGTGGTGTCCGAGCGCTGCTCGAAGCGAATCCAGTCCCACGCCTCGAGGTCGCTCGGTTGCGTGGGTCCGGCCTTGCGTTGTGCGTAGGCCACTCCCGCGACGAGGTAGCGCTGACCCTCGGCCAGCTTGCGCGACATCATCGCGCTCTCGTCGAGCCAGCCGACCCGAATGTTCATGTCGAAGCCGTCCTCGACCAGGCGCACACGGTGGTCAGTGTACGACACCGAGAAACTGACGTTCGGGTGGCGCAACGCGAACTGCGCAATCGCGGTGGACAGCGGCCCCTGCGCCAGAAACGCGGGCATCGAGATGCGCAGCGCACCCGAGGGCTCCTCCGACAAGGCGTTGAGTTCGTCGAGGCCCGACTCGGCGCTGCGCAGCATCTCCGACACACGCGCGTAAAGGATGCGGCCCTCGTTGGTCAACGCAAGCTTTCGCGTGCTGCGATACAGCAGCGTTACCCCGAGGACTTTCTCAAGCTCCGAGACAGTTTCGCTGATGCGCGACGGCGCGAGCCCGACCTGTTTGGCCGCCGCGCGAAACGACCCTTCCTCCACCACGCGGGCGAACACCGCCATGTGCCTGAGGTGATCAATCATTGTTCGGTCTCGCAGATCAGGGGTTTCGGTTTTCAGCCCATAGTCCAGGCCCAACGCCGGACGTAGACTGCACAGTCGTGCCGGCATTGTGCCCCTTTTCAGGAGATCCGCCCATGTTGCGAACCGTGAAAGCCGCCCTTGCAGTATTCAGCCTGTGCCTCGGCGCCGCGGTATCCGCCGACGACACCCCACTCGACCTGAAATTCGCGGGCGCTCTGACCTTCTCGGACGACGGCACGCTCTTTGTCGGGGACAACTACAGCGGCGCGATCTACGCCTTCGACCTGACCGGGGCCACGGCGCCGGCGCAGGTGATGCCGGTCAACATCGCCGACATCGACATCAAACTCGCGGACGTGCTGGGCGTGGGCCCGCGCGCGCTCGCCATCAACGACATGGCGGTGCACCCGGTCTCGGCGGAGATCTACGTCTCGGTCACACGCATCGGCAACTTCGAATCGGCGCCAGCGGTGCTGCGCGTGACCCAATCCGGCGACATTGACCTGGTGGACCTCGGCGCGCTGACGTTCCAGAAGCAGCCGCTCGACCACTACCCCGACCAGGAGACCACGTTCCGCCCACGTGGCCTGGGCAAGAGCCCGCCTGAAGTGCGCGACCTCGCCAAGGGCAACATCCGCTTGAGTTCGCTCGCGATCATGGACATGGTCTACCACGACGGCGAGCTTTTCGTTTCGGGCGTCGCCTTCGACAACTTCCTCTCGACCCTGCGCCGTGTGCCGGTGCCGTTCACCGGCAGCCAGGCCGCGGCGAACGTCGAGATGTACCACATCTCCCACGACCAGTTCGAAACCCGAGCGCCCATTCGCGCGATGTCGATCCACGAGATCGACGGCTCCCCTCACCTCGTCGCGGCCTACACCTGCAGCCCGATCGTGTTGATCGCGCTGGACGAGATCGTCGACGGCGCCAAGATCGCCGCGCGCACGATCATGGACTACGGCAACGGCCAGCCGATCGACATGGTGTCCTACACCTCCCAAGCCGGCGAGATGCTGTTCCTGACCAACAACAGCCGCTCACCCCACGTCATCCCGGTCGAGAGCCTGAACGGCGCGACCGCCTACACCCAGGGCGACTTGCCACGCGGCGGGAAGTCGGACCTGATGCCGATCATGCCGGTCGGTGACACCGGCAAGGCCGTGATGTTCGACGGCATGTCGCTGCACATCGACACACTGGGCGAGCACCTGTTCGTCTCGCTCACCCGCGACCTCTACACCGGCAGCTTGAACATGGACTCGAACTTCAACAGTTTCCCGAACCGCTTGCACAACCTCGTGGCCGAGTTCGACTTTCCGCAGTACTACACCGACAAGGCCCAGTAGGGCGCATCGGACCCATGCGCTGCCTGCGAGCCATGCTCCTCGGGACCGGTGTGCTCGGTGTGGCCCCGCTCGCGGCGACCGGCAGCGAGGGCCCCGACCTGAGCCTGCCCACGCACGCGCATGCGCCGGTGCGGCTCAGCCTGCCAACGGGGTCCGCCGAGAACGCACGCGCCGCGCTACAGGTGTTTGTCGGTGACGCGAGCGCGTGCTGCACACACCGGACACCGATCGCCGGCCAACATCAGGTGTCGCCCGACGACATCGCGTTTCACCCCGCGTTTCCGTTCGAACCCGAACAGCCCTACACCGTGCGTGTCGGCGACGCTCTCGTGGTGTTCGTGGTGCCGCGGAAAACGGCGCTCACCGCGCCAGCCGTGACCGCCGCCTACCCGAGTGGCGCACAGCTCCCCGCCAACACCTTGCGATTCTACCTGCACTTCTCGACGCCGATGCAGCCCCACCGCGCGCACGACTTCATTAGGCTGGTGGACGCGAACGGCAAGGCCGACCCCGCCGCGTTTATGGCGTTCAAGCAGGAGCTCTGGAACCGAGAGCGCACCCGCCTGACCGTGCTGCTGGACCCGGGCCGGATCAAGCGTGGCGTAGCACAGAACCGCACGCTCGGGCCGGCGCTCGTGGACGGCCAGCAGTACGCGTTGGTGGTCGAGGCCGGGTGGCCGAGCGCTGACGGCCGCGGCACGGCACCGCGGTTCGAACACCGCTTCACCGTCACAGGCGCTCTGCGCAGCCGACCGCGGGTCGACCACTGGACCATCACCCCGCCGCGGCGCGGTGGCCACGACGCTTTGCTGATCGGTTTCGACAGAGCCTTCGATGCCGCACAGGCCCGCGACGCCATCACCGTCTGGGACAACCCGGCGACGCCGGTGCCGGGCGAGGTGCAACTCGACGCCGGCGAACGCGGCTGGCGCTTCGTGCCACACCGGCCGTGGGCCAGCCATCAGGTGGAGGTGCGCGTGGACCCCCGTCTTGAAGACGTCGCGGGCAACAACTTCCGCGAGCGGCTCGACCACCCGAACGGCGAAGCCGCCGCGACACCGAACACCACCCGCACGCTGGCGCTGCCGCCGGCGTGACGTCCCCGACACCCAGAGACCGAGGATTTCAGCCATGAACCGACGCACCGTCTTGACCACCACACTCGGCGCCGCCCTGGCGCTGACCCTCAGCCGACACGCAGGAGCACAGACAATGGACAGTACCAGCCAGGCCAGCTACGACACCGTGATGGGTTTCATGGGCGCCATGGGAAGCGGCGACATGGACGCCATGTCCGCGCTCATGGCCGACGACATGGTGTGGCACAACGAGGGTGACACCTCACTGCCCTGGATCGGCGAGACCCGCGGCAAGGCGGCCATCTTCGACTTCCTCGGCGTGTTCTCCACCAACCTCACCACGACCTTGTGGGAAAACACCGACGCCTTCGCCTCGGGCGACACCGTCGCGGTGTTCGGCAAGATGAACGGCATCACCCCACACTCGGGCCAGGAGATCGGCGAATTCACCTTCGCGCTGCGCGCCAAGGTCCGCGACGGCCAGGTGGTGCTCTGGCACTGGTTCGAAGACAGCTTTGCCGTCAGCCAGGCCTACCACGGCCGCGCTTGACAACCGCACACACGCCAACCCCGACACCATGACACGGAGCACGTCCCCTCATGCACACCCACCTTAGCTGCAGGCGTGCTGCCTGCTTCGGCGCGGCGCTCGTCCTCGGCACCCCCGGCGCCTTCGCGGGCGACGCCAGCACACTCGAGGTGGCGGTCAACACCTTCCAGAACAGCACCGCCACCGGCGGCGCGCAGATGACCGTGGACGCCAAGGGCCCGGTCACGATCGGCGACACCGTCGAACTGCCCGGCTTTGCCTTCAACGTGTACGACGTCGACCTCACTGCCAATAGCGTAACCCTGACGCTTGTGGCGGATCTCGCGAAACTGCAGATCACGCAGTACGACGAAACGACTTTCGACCGCTACTACATCAGCCTTGATGCGCCGGTGGACAGCGCGCGCCTGTCGGACGCCACACACGCCGATTTCGCGGCCACGGTCGACATCATCGCCCCCGGCACTGCGCTGTCGACCGCCGGCGCCTTCGTCCAGGGCATGGCGAGCGAATTCAGCTTCGACACCGGCGGCCTGCTGATCACCATTGGCGACGGCACCGACCTCACGAAGATCAAGGCCGACGGCGGCGCGCTGACCGTCGATTTCTGAGTGCACGCCCGAGACAACGACATGGACCTCAGAAAGCCCTACCTGATCCCCCGCCTGCTGATTGGGCTCATGGCGCTGGCCATGGCCGCGGCGACCCTGCCGGCCTACGTCAACCCGACACTGAACCCCGGTCTCGCCAACCTAAGCGGCCCAGCCTTGTCGCTCGGCGAGACCGCGGGCGCCTTCCTCGGCCGACAACTGACGCTGATCGGGATTGCGCTGGTTGGCGCGATTGGTGGCCAGCGCACGTGGGTGATCGTCGGTGCCGCAGGCTTGATGTGCATGAACGGACACGATGCGGTTTTCATGGGGCTGTTCGGCGGGCCCGAGGCCGCCGCCGTCGGCGGATTGGTGTTCGCGCTGCTCGCTGCGCTGACGCTGTATCTCGCCGTGCGCGAGTCACCGCCCACTTCATCCTGACCGACCTGCGGCCGGCCGCACGGGCCTGCTTGCTACACTGACTG
Source organism: Pseudomonadota bacterium (assembly GCA_039196715.1). Lineage (NCBI taxonomy): Bacteria > Pseudomonadati > Pseudomonadota > Pseudomonadota bacterium. Next base: position 11,721 of record JBCCUP010000028.1, on the reverse strand, counting down.
ACCCGTTCCGTCGGCACTGTCCCGCATGGCCACCTTCGTTCTCGTCCACGGTGCCTGGCACGGTGGCTGGTGCTGGCAACCGACGCAAGCTCGCCTGGTGGCGCGCGGGCACACGGTGCACTGCCCAACACTGACCGGGCTCGGTGAGCGCAGCCACCTGGCGCACCCCGGCATTACCCCGGACACCCACGTCGAGGACATCCTCGCGGTGCTGCGCTGGCGCGAGCTCGAGGACGTGGTGCTGGTCGGTCACTCCTACGGCGGGTTGGTGATCACCGGCGTGGCCTCCGCGGTGCCGGCGGCGATACGGTCGCTCGTGTACCTCGACGCTTTCGTGCCGGAGACAAGTGGGGTGGCGATTTTTGCGAATGCCAACCCCGAGCGCCTGGCCGCCTTTGAAGCGCAAACCGCCGACGGTGGCTTCCTGGTCGAACCGGACCTCTTCGACGCCTGGACCGACGATCCGGACCTGAAAGCCTGGCTGAGGCGCCAGTGCACCCCACACCCGATCGGCAGTTTCCGCGAAGGCGTGACGCTGAGCGGGCGCGAAGCCGAGGTCCGCGACCGCCACTACATCGCGTGCGTGCGCAACGTGCCCTCGCCGTTTCAGGCCGAGTACGCGCAGGTCCGCACCACCGCCGGCTGGCAGACGCACGAGATCGACGCCAAACACGACGCTATGGTCGAGCGCCCCGACATGCTCACAACGCTGTTGGGCGCGATCGCCAGCGAACACTAGCGGCACACGCTCCACCTGGTAGACACTGGAGGCACCCCGCAAGAACGCGAAGGAGTCTGCCGGCATGCAGATCACCCCACTGACGTCCGCCATCGGCGCAGAGATCCGCGGCGTCGATTTCGCAACGCCACTCGATGCCGCGAACCAGCAGGCCATCTACGACGCGCTGCTCGCACACCTGGTGGTGTTCTTCCGCGGGTGCACGATCACACCCGAGGCACACCTCGCGTTTGCCTCCGACTTTGGTGAGATCGACGCACCGCACCCGCTCTACCCCCATGTCGGCGGCTTTCCGAACATCGTGAAGCTGGAAAACAACTCGGGCGCCCCGCCCGACACCAACAGCTGGCACACCGACCTGACCTTCAAGCAGCACCAACCGTTCGCCTAGATTCTGGTGGCGCGCGAGGTCCCTGCCTGCGGCGGTGACACGCTGTGGTCCAGCACCTACGCCGCCCACGACCGGCTGACCGAGGGCATGAAACAACACCTCGCTGGCCTCCGTGCGGTGCACGACCTCGGCGACTTCCGCAACAGTTTCTCCGGGATGCAAGGCGATCGGTCCGGCGAGCACCGGCTCGACGACGCCGTCGGCCGCTTTGGCCACCGGTTGCGACCGCTGCTCGACACGCACCCGGTCACCGGACGCCCCTTCCTCAACTTCAACGAGGCCTTTGTCAGCCACATCGACGGCCTGACCACCAACGAGTCCACCGCATTGCGCGACTGGCTCGCAAACCACATGAACCGACCCGAAGACCAGGTGCGCTGGCGCTGGAAAGCCGGCGACATGGCGATGTGGGACAACCGCGTCACCATGCACTACGCCGTGGCCGACTACCTGCCGCAACACCGTTGCATGAACCGCGTCACCGTGGCTGCCGACCGGCGCGCACTCGACGCACACGTGGCGACACCCTCCGCGGAAGCGCGCTGACATGTGCGTCGACGAACCGCCGGCCTTCAGCCACACCCGGCTCGACTCCGCGATAGGCGAACCAACGGCGCGCCGATGAGCGCCTACCGCGAGCTGCTGTCGCCGCTGACGGTCAACGGGCTCACGCTGAAGAACCGCGTCGTGTCGACCGCACACGCCCCGGGTTACGCCGAGGGCGGTCTGCCGGGGCCACGCTACGTGGCCTACCAGGCCGAGAAGGCGCGCGGCGGCTGCGGGCTTGTCATGTTCGGCGGCTCGTCGAACGTGTCGCGCGACTCGGGCTCGGTGTACGGCCAGCTCTACGTCGGCGACGACGCGGTGGTTCCGGCCTTTCGTACCTTGGCCGACGCGCTGCACGCGCACGGCGCCGCCGCCGTCTGCCAGATCACCCACATGGGCCGCCGCACCACCGCGACCGGCGGCGACTGGCTGCCGACGCGCGGCCCCTCGGCGGTGCGCGACCCGGCCCACCACGCCATGCCCTACGCGCTGAGCACCCGCGAACTGCGCCGCATCACGCAGGCCTTCGCCGACGCCGCGCGCCGCTGCCGGGACGGCGGCCTCGACGGCGTGGAGATCCTCGGCTCGAGTCACCTGATCGGCCAGTTTCTCTCACCGCTCTCGAACGCGCGCACCGACGCCTACGGCGGCGCACTCGAAAACCGCGCGCGCCTGCTGTTCGAGGTGCTGGAGGCCTGCCGTGACGCCGTGGGGCCTGACTTCGTTGTCGCGTTTCGCAGCAACTTCAGCGAGGAGAACGAGGGCGGGCTCAGTGCCGACGACGGCGTTGCGCTCGCCGCGCTGATCGGGCAACACGGCGCGGTGGACCTGATCAACGTCAACGGCGCCTACGGTGGCACCGACATGGGGCTGACCGAATACATGCCCGGCATGGCGTTTCCGGCGGCGCCGTACGTCGAGCTTGCACGCCGCGTCCGCGAGGCGTCGAATCGGGTCACGCTGCAGGCCGCGCGGCTCTCGGACCCGGCCACCGCCAACTGGGCGGTGGGCCAGGGCTACCTCGATCTCGCTGGCCTCACCCGACCGCAGATGGCCGACCCGGAGCTCGTCAACAAGCTCGCCCGCGGCGACGCCGAGCGGGTGCGCCCTTGCGTCGGGGCCGGCTACTGCCTCGACCGCATTTACGGTGGCCGCGAAACCTTCTGTGTGCAGAACGTGTCGACTGGGCGCGAGCTGACGCTGCCGCCACGCATTGCACCGGCACCGCACACCCGACGTGCCGTGGTGGTCGGTGGTGGCCCGGCCGGTCTCGAGGCCGCGCGCGTACTCGCCTTGCGCGGCCACCGCGTAACCCTCCTCGAAGCGCAAGCCCGGCTCGGTGGCCAGGTGCGGTTGGCCGCCGCGGGCGCCTGGCGCACCGACCTTATCGGTGTGACCGACTGGCTGGCAGCGGAAGTCGCGGCGCTCGGTGTCGACGTGCAGCTCAACACCCTGGCCGAACTCGACACCGTGCGCGCGCTGACACCGGACACGGTGGTGGTGGCCGCCGGGGCCGCGCCTGCCGACCCGCTCGGCCTCGGCTTGCCGACCGTCTGGGACGCACTGGCCGGGCACGTGCGGACGGACGGCGACACGCTGAACTACGACAGCGTGGGCGAACACGCCGCGCTGTCGCTCGCCGACCGTCTGTCAGCCGCGGGGCTGCCCGTCATCTTCGTCACGCCGGACCGCCACGCCGGCCGCGGGCTCGGTGGGCAGAACGCGCCGGTCTACCTCCGCAACCTGGCCAACGCCGGGGTTGAGATTGTCACCGACCACGCGCTGGTCGACGTCACAACGGCGGGCAACCAGTGCGTGGTGCACCTCCGCCACGCCTTCGCCCGCAGCCGCCACACACGCCGGGCGCAGACCGTCATCGCGGATTTCGGCAGTGACCCGGTGACCGAACTGTTCGAGACGCTCGTGCCCGCGGCCACCAACCTCGGCGAGATCGACCCCGAGGCCATGGTCCGCCTGGCACCCCAACCCGCTGACAGCCACCCCAACGGCCACTACCTGCTGCTGCGCGTCGGCGACGCGCTGGCGCCGCGCGACATCCACGCGGCCATGCTCGACGCCAATCGGTTGGTTCGGGTGGTGTGACACGGCGCGCTTCGCCGCGACGCTTCGAAGGACAGGTGATCCAGCCGCTGCCGCGCCGAGCGACACAGCCGCTCACACGCACGCCGATCGATTCGGTCGGCTCGGAATCGGATACGAGGCGTGGGCCCGCACGCCGCCCGGCGACACCGACGCCTAAGCGCCCCGAGCAGCACGTGGCCCCTACGAAAAAAAAGGCCACGGCGTCCGAATGACGCCGTGGCCTCGCTGAGCAGGCGCCCTCAGTCGCTCAGCGCTTCGGACAAGGTCTTGGCGTTGTGGCGCATCATGTCGATGTAGGTCGACGCAGGACCATCAGGCCCTGACAACGCGTCGGAGTAGAGCGAACCCCCAACCTTAGCGCCCGTTTCGTTCGCAATCTGCTCAATCAAACGGTTGTCGGTGATGGTCTCGACAAACACCGCTGAAATGCCGTCTTCCCGTATTTGCGTGATGATCGCAGCCACATCGGCCGCCGACGCCTCGCTCTCCGTGCTCAGACCCACCGGTGCCAGGAATGCTATGCCGTGGTGTTGGCTGAAGTAGCCGAACGCGTCGTGCGAGGTGACCACAGTGCGCTGGTCTTCCGGTATGCCCGCAATCATCGCGTCGACCTCGGCACCCAGTGCTTCAAGCTCTGCGACATAGGCTGCCCGGTTTGCAAAGTAGGCAGACGCGTTGTCCGGGTCGGCCTTGGAGAGGCCAGCGGCAATGTTGTCGACGTACACGATTGCATTCTCAACGGTCTGCCACGCGTGCGGATCAAAAGCGCCGTGGTTATGGCCGTGGTGATCGTCGTGACCACCGTGATCGTCGTGATCACCGTGTCCGTGCGCGTGATCCGAATCCGGTTCCTGGGCTGTCGGCTCGACATCCGCGCCGGACGCATCTTTGAAGAAATGCGCGTCCGCTTCGAATTCAAACGGCATGTGTTCAGTGAAGAACGCGTACGTGCCGCCCTCAGCCACGTCGACAGAGAACAGTGTCACGTCTTTCGCGCTGTCGAAATTCAGCGAATAGGCCACGTTTGCAGCGGTGATCACGTCACCATCGGCCTTTGATTCGCTTGCGTCGCTCTCGAGCAGTTCTTCTGCCGCCTCTTCAACCGCCTCGATGTCCTCGCCGGACAGCATGACAAGCTTCATCGCCGGGTCAGCGTAGTCGCCGTCGACTTTGGCAAACGACCAGGTGTAGGTGCCCGGTGACAACTCGAAGAGCCCGGCCCATTCGAAGGCATGCGCGCCATGCCCGTGGTCATCATGGTCGTCATGGCCCTTGTCATCGTGGCCGTGTTCGTCGTGGTCATCGTGGCCTTTTTCATCGTCGCCATGATCGTCGTGGTCGTCGTGGCCTTTTTCATCGTGGCCATGATCGTCGTGGTCGTCGTGGCCCTTTTCGTCGTGATCGTCGTGATCGTCGTGATCGTCTTCGAACGCGATGGCGTCAATGCCGTCGGTCGCAACCACCATCTCACCGTCGAAGGGCGCCGCTTCAGCCAAGCGCTCCAGCCAGCCTTCAAACTCGAGGCCATTTATAAACATCACCTTGGCACCGGCGACCGCCGCAGCGTCACGTGGCGTCGGTTGGTAGACGTGTGCATCGCCATCCGGGCCAACGAGTGTGGTCAGGGCGATGTGTTCACCGCCGACCCGAGCGACCATGTCACCCAGGATCGAAAAGGTCGCGACAACCTCGAGCGGCTCGTTGGCGTTGGCCATGCCCGCCACAGACAAGGTGGCTGCCAGCAGTGCGGCTGAGGGTTTCAGGTGGGGTAGTCGAAGGGACACGGTATCTCCAATTCTTTCGGGTTGTGTCGGTGCAGCGGGCCGTGGAAAAAACCCTGCTGACTCGACCGTGGATGCAGTCGGTTGCGGATGACCTGCGCGCAGGCTCTCGAGGGGGACGAGCAGGCACACTGCTCAGGCGCGGTACCGGAAGCCGGCGGCCGATGTTATAACATAACCATCTACGTAGAAAGCGCCGCGGGCTCCTGACGGAGGCAGCGCGCACACGAGGCGAGAAATCACCCGTTCTGCTGCCCATTGTGTTTCAGAGAAGACACAGATTGCGTCACGGACACGCGGCCGTGCAGTGTCACCACCGCCGTCGTCCAGCACGGGGAATGCGACACATCCCGAGGCAAAGCCCACCCACCCGGCTGCCCACGCGGGGCATCCGCCCGACGAGTGGCGCTGCCACAGCAACCGCCCCGCCAGGGTCAGCAACCACGGCGTCTGGCTCATGAACGGCAGGAACCGCACCACAGCCGACCGTGCAGTCCGGCGGGGCGGCCGCGCGGCCGCCGAATCCCACATTGCCTATACTCGCGGCGTGTTTCGCTGTGTGTCACCGTGAGGAGATCGATATGTCCACATCCAAAGCCACCCTCGTCATCGCCACTGCCTTCCTCACGGGGTTTCTGGGTGCCTGCTCGTCGCTGAGCGACTTTGCCCAGTCGGGGTACTACGACCACAGCGTCAGCGGGTCGTCATCTGGGACGGCCGACGCGCCCGAGGGGGCCATCACCGTCGCAATCAGCAACTTCGCTTACGTGCCGGCGCAGCTGACGGTCTCGGCCGGGGACACCGTTGTTTTTGTCAACGAGGACGGCGCGCCGCACTCGGCCACGGCCACCGACGGCAGCTTCGACACCGGCGTCTTCGCGGGCGGGGAATCCGGCGCCATCACCGTGGGCAGCGCGGGCACTTACGCGTACTTCTGTTCGGTGCACCCCAACATGAAGGGCACACTCGTCGTCACGGAGTGAGGCGGCCGCATGGCGTTCGGGCCGTGGCCACCGCCTGAGCGTCGGCCCGGGTCCGGTGCCACCCAGTCGACAACGTCCACACCGTGCAGTCGATCCGCGGGCCGACCGCGGTGTCAGCCTTTTCACGTGGGCGCCGAGGAGCGCGCCAGCACTTGAACTTATCGTCGTCGGCGCCACTCAGTGAGGTACTGCCTTTCGGCGCCTCTCGATTCCCTCGGACTCCCCCCCATGGCTCATTCGGACGACACCCCGCTGCTGGACCGCGACCTCTTTTTCGGCAACCCGCAGGTGGCCGACGGCAAGCTGAGCCCCGATGGCCGATTCATTTCGTTCATGAAGCCCCACCGCGGCATCATGAACGTGTGGGTGAAAACCTTTGCCGAACCCTTCGAGGCCGCGCGGCCGTTGACGGCCAGCACGCGCCCACTCTACGGCTACACCTGGACCGAAGACGGCCAGCACATCCTGTTCGTCAAGGACTCCGACGGCGACGAGAACATCAACCTCTTTGCCGTCGACCCGGCGGCACCGCCCGCGGACGGCGAGGACACCCCCGCCGCGCGCAACCTGACCCCGCTCAACGACGTGACGGCGCAGATCTACCACGTCAGCCAGTCCAACCCCGACGTGCTGTGGGTGGGCCTGAACGACCGCGACAAGGCGTGGCACGACCTGTACAAACTCGTGATGTCCACCGGTGAGCTGACGCGCCTCTACGAGAACACCGACCGCATCACCGGCTACGACTTCGACTGGGACGACACCCTGCGCCTGCTGAGCCGCACCGACCCGGCCGGCAACACCACCCTCCTGCGCAAGGACGGTGACACGCTGGTGCCGATCTACGAGACCAACGTCGACGAGGGCGCGTACGTCGCGGGCTGGACGCCAGACAACCGGCTGCTCTACCTCGTCACCAACCAGGGCGACCTCGACCTCAAGACGCTCTACACCATGGACCCGGACACGACGGCGCTGACCCGGGTGGAGAGCGACCCGGACAACCGTGTCGATTTCGGCGGGCTTCGCGTGGACCGCAACACACGTGAAGTCATCTCGACGTCGTACACCGACGACAAGACGCGCTACTGCTGGCGCAACGCCACTTGGGAAGCCCACTACGCCTTTCTGCAAGCGGCCTTCCCGGGGCGAGAGGTGGCATTTCAGAGTGCAACCAACGACTACAGCGCCTTCCTGGTGGCCGTGCACGGCGACCGCTACGCCGCCGAGTGCTGGTATTTCGACGTCGAGACCCGCGAGCTGGCGCGCCAGTACACGCCGCGGCCCGAGCTCAAAGACGTCGAGGACCACCTCGCGCCGATGACGCCAATTCGCTACTCGAGCAGCGACGGCCTCGAGATCCCGGCCTACCTCACCGTGCCGCCCGGCATCGAGGCGCGCAACCTGCCACTTGTGGTGCTCGTGCACGGCGGCCCCAAGGGCCCACGCGACCACTGGGGCTACGACGCGCAGGTGCAGTTTCTGGCAAACCGTGGCTACGCCGTGCTGCAGCCGAACTTCCGCGCCAGCGGCGGGTACGGCAAAGCGTTCCTCAATGCCGGCGACCTGCAGTGGGGCAAGCTCATGCAGGACGACATCACCTGGGGCGTGAACCACCTGATCGACAACGGCACCGCCGATCCGGACCGCATCGCGATCATGGGCGGCAGCTACGGCGGCTACGCCACATTGGCCGGGCTTGCATTTACGCCCGAGCTGTACGCCTGCGGTGTCGACATTGTCGGGCCGAGCAACCTCTTCACACTGATCGAGTCCATCCCGCCGTACTGGGAAGCCGGGCGCGCGTTCCTGCACAGCATGGTCGGCGACCCGAGCACCGAGGAAGGCCAGGCCCGCATGCGCGAGGCGAGCCCACTGTTCAGCGCGGACAGCATCAAAAGACCGCTGATGATCGTTCAGGGTGCCAACGACCCCCGCGTCAAACAGGCCGAAGCCGACCAGATCGTCATTGCGCTGCGCGACAAGGGCCACGACGTCAGCTACCTGCTGGCCGAAGACGAGGGCCACGGCTTCGCCAAACCGGTCAACCGCATGGCGATGTACGCCGAGATCGAAGCCTTTCTCGCCGCCCAGCTCGGTGGCCGGTACCAGACCGAGATGCCGGACGATGTCAGCGCGCGGTTGGCCGAACTCCGCGTGGACGTGAACACGGTGCGCTACGAGGCGGAAACACACGTCGATCCATAGCGCTGCGTGATCGTTGCAGCCGCCTAGCGCGCCAACTCGTAGGGAATGTAGAGCGCGAGACCTGGCCAGAACCACAACAGCACGGCGACGGCGAGCATGATCGCGGCGAACGGCAAGGCACCGCGCGCGACCTCTTGCAGTCTCGCCTTGGCGACAGCCTGGATGACAAAGAGGTTCATGCCCACCGGCGGTGTGATCAGCGCAGTTTCGATCAGCACGACAAAGAAGATGCCGAACCAGATCGGGTCGATGCCGGTGTTCAGCACGGCCGGAAGCAGCACCGGTACCATGATCAAGAGCATCGAGAGGGACTCGAGGAAGAAACCCATGATCAACAGCACGATGCCCACCGCCAGAATGAACAGGCTCGGGTTGGCGATGTTTTCGGTCAGAAAGGCGCTGATCGACTGCGGAATCAGGTAGAGCGTGATGGCGTAGGAGAACACCTTGGCGCCGGCGACAATGATCAGCACCATCACCGAGGTTTTCAACGCACCCTCGACCGCTTCGCGCAGTTTGGCGCGGGTCATCCGCCCCATCAGCGTGGTCATGATCAAGGCAATCACAAAGCCAAGACCGGCACTCTCCGAGGGCGTGGCAATACCGGCGTAGATCGACCCGACAATCGCCACCGCCAGCGCCACCGTCGGCAACGCCAGAAGGGAGGCGCGCGCACGTTCGCCCCAGGCCGCGCGCGGCATCGGCTGGTAGCCACCCGAAAAGCGCGAAAAGAGAATGCCGTAAACAATGAAGGCCAATGCGAGGAACAGGCCCGGCCCCACGCCCGCGAGGAAGAGTGTCGGAATCGAACTCTCGGTGACCACACCGTAGAGGATCAAGGGAATCGACGGCGGTATCAGGATGCCGAGTGTCCCTCCGGCCGCCAGCATGCCGTAAACAAAGGGCTTGTCGTAGCCGCGCTGCGACATCTCGGGGATGGCGACGGTGCCGATGGTGGCGGCGGTCGCTACCGACGAACCAGAAATTGCCGAAAACAGCGTGCAGGACAGGATGGTGGCCACGCCGAGACCGCCTGGCCAATGCCCCACCCAACTTTGTACCGCGGCATACAAGTCCCGCCCCACGCCGCCCTTGAGCAGCACGTTGGACATCAGCAGGAACATCGGCACCGCCAGCAGCTCGAAGCTGTCCATCGCACCGTGCAGTCGCTGCGGTACCGCAACGAGCGGAAACCCCTTCAGCGCGAGGAGGATGACGCCGAGCCCACCGAGCGCGATCGCGACCGGGGTGCGCAGCACCAGGAGGGCCAGCAGGGCGACAAGGATGAGGACCGTTTCTATGGCGGCGGTCCGTCGTGGCTTTCGGTGACAAGCGGGTCCGCCCACACCCGGTACAGCTGCACGGCCCCCTGCAACATCAGCAGTGCGCTACCCACCCAAACCGGCGCGTGCGTGAGCATCTTCGGCGGTGCGAGGTAGGTGTCGGTGGTGTGGCCAGCCAGCGTCGCCTTCCACCAGATCTGATAGCCGTAGTAACACGCCACGCCCGCAAAGACGAAAAGCACGACGATGGCAAAGCTCTCGGCCAACCGACGCGCGAGCGAGTTCGGGTCCTTGAGGATGACGTCGATGGTGACCATCTCGCGGTGCTTCAACACGTACGCCGCCGCGAGGTACACCACCCACACCTGCAATACCCGGCTGACCTCGTCAACCCACACGGTGGGGGCGTTGAACACATAGCGCATCACCACCTCGAAGGTGATGAAGAAGCCGATCAGAAACAGGCACCACGCGCACAGCTTGCCCGTGAACTCGGAGAGGCCGTCGATCAATCGGATCAGCACGTCTCTGGCCTGTATCAATGCGGTCAGTCAGCGAGCAGCGCAGAGTGCACCGCGTGCGCACCCCACGCCCCTCAGCCGATCGCCGTCAGGGCATCGCCGCCTTGACTGCCGCGACCGCGGCCGCGCCGACATCACCGGTCTCACTGACGAACTGGTCCACCACACCCTGAGTCGCCGTGACCCACTCGACGCGCTGCGCGTCGGTGAGCTCGACCACGGTCATGTTGGCCTTCATCTCCTCGACGATCTCGGCCTCCTGGCCGTAGATCTGGTCGCGCAGCGACTGTTCGACCTCCGCCGCTGCGGCATCGATGATGGCCTTGTGCGCGTCGGAGAGGCCTTCATAGAAATCGTTGTTCATCACCGCGATGAACTCGATAGCCGAGTCGAAGGTGAGCGTCATGTGGTCCATGACTTCGTAGAGCTTGCGGGATTTCACTGCGGAAGCTCCGGTCATGCCGACGTCCACCGCACCCTGCTGGTACGCGAGGAACTGCTTTGAACCGGACATCAGCGTGGGCGCGCCACCGAGCGCCTGCACCGTCCAGCCGTGCACCTTGCCGTAGGTGCGCACCTTCTTGTCGGCGATGTCCGCCGGGGTGACGATGGCCGAGCCGTTGTTCAGGTAGATGTTGCGGCCAAAGGCCTGCCACCAAAGCACCCGGTTGTTGGTTTCTGCAAGGATGGCGGCGTCGAGGGCGGCGCGCATGTCAGAGTCCGGCCCGACCGCCGCGCGGATGTGCGCCTCACTGCCGAAGATGAACGGAATCGAGACCACGTCCACAGCCGGCACAGAGCCAGCGAAACGGCCGATGAAGGCGGAGCCCGCTTCCACCGCGCCACTGCCCACCGCGCCCGGCACTTCCTTGTCCTTGAAGAGCTGGGCCGACGGGAAGAGTTGCATCTTCAACTCGCCGCCCGACTTCTCGTCGATGATGCGGCCAAAGTCCTGCCAGTTGACGCCCAACGAGTGGGTCTCGGGCAACTGCAAGGTGACACGGATGGTCTCCGCGCTCGCGACAAGCGGGGCGACAGACAGGGACAGCGCAGCAACGGCGCCAAGAAAAACGTGTTTCACAGGCGATCCTCCATACCAGCCAAAACAGACTCCGGACGGTATCGAGAATTAATTGCCGGTGCAACTGACCCGGGGCAGCGCCACC
>JBCCUP010000027.1 GCA_039196715.1 Pseudomonadota bacterium | reverse complement strand
GGGTGGAGACAGCAGAGGCGTCTGCAGCGTCTTTGACAGACATCCCCTGAAAGAGGATGCGCTCGACCAGAACCCGTCGACCGAAGGGTGTCAATCGGGCATTCTTGTGGGTGTTCATCCGGGCCTCTTTGGTGTGTTGGAGCTAGACACCCAACAGCATCGAGCAAGGGGCTCGGATGAACAACCTACTGAAAGATCACACCTAGGCGAGAGGGAAAGGGCCATGGACAAACACTTCAGCGACGCCTTTGAGCGAGACGGTTTTGCGGTCCTGCCGCAGGTGTTGTCCGCCGAGCAACTTGGCAGACTGCGCGCGACCGTGCAGGACAGCGTCGACCCGCCGCTCGCGCCGATCGAGTTCGAAGCCGACGTCGCGTACCCGGGCTCGCCAGAGAGCCAGCTGGCGGTCGGCGGCCAGACGCCGCGTCGGCTGTTGCACGCCTACGGGCGCGACGCGGTGTTCCGCGCACTGGCACGCGACCCCGCCATCGTCTCGGTGCTCGGGCAGCTGCTCGGAGGCGACGGCGTGTTCGTTTCGCAGAACCACCACAACTGCGTGATGACCAAGATGCCGGGTTTCTCGAGCGAGACCCAGTGGCACCAGGACATCCGCTACTGGCGCTTCGACCGGCCGGAGTTGATCAGCGTCTGGGTGGCACTTGGCGACGAACGTGTTGCCAACGGTGCGCTGCGCATGATCCCCGGCAGCCACCGGACGGCTTTTGACCCGGGGCGCCTCGACGCGAAACTCTTTCTGCGCCAGGACCTGGCGGAAAACCGCGCGTTGATCGAGTCGGCAGTGGATTGCGAGCTCGCCGCGGGCGACGTCGTTCTGTTTCATTGTCGGACCTTCCACGCGGCGGGTCGCAACACCACCGACGCGCCCAAGTTGGCCTGCGTGTTCACCTACCACGGCGCTGACAACCACCCGATACCGGGCACGCGCTCGTCCCGGTTTCCGAGCATTCGGGTCGACTGATCGGTTCTTGAACTGCCGCACACCTTGCCGGCCTCAGCGGGCCGAGATGGGGCAGGCGTCTCATTCGTCGGCACGGCAGTCGGCAGCGGGTCGCAGATTCACCCTCAAGAAATCGGGGAAGCTGTCGATTCGAGCTGTAGGGCGATCCCTGTAGCGCCGAACGAAAGGCACCTGATGAGCGAGAACAGTCCCTTCCAGTGGTCTGCTGATGAATACCGGGCCTTCGGTTCGGAGCCGATCGTGTGTCGTCACCGATACCACGAGGACCCGGCGTTCGACACCGATGCGTTGACCGACCTGATCGACACCTACCCGCGGGGTTGGTTGCAGGCCTTCACCATGGGGACGGACCCCTGCAGGGCACAAGACTGGAAGAGTGTCGACATCCCCGACGGGATGTCGGGTGCCGAGATCTGGCGTGCCGTTGCCAATGGCCGACTGTGGGTCAACCTGACCCACGTCGAGGATGTCAGCGCGGCGTGTGCCAGTCTGATCGGCGGTATGTACGCCCACCTCGGCAGCCAGTGTCCGTCCCTGCACGAGCACTCGCCCGGCTACAGCACGCTGCTGATCAGTTCGCCGCGTGCCCAGGTGTACTTCCACGTGGATTCGCAGCCAAACATGCTCTGGCACCTGCGGGGCACCAAGCGGGTCTGGGTGTACCCGGCGCTCGACTCCCGGCTGACGCCGCAGACGCTGCTCGAAGACATCTACGCCGGCGAGATCGACGAGGATCTGCCGTTCGACCCGGCCTTCGACGAGATCGGACAGGCCTACCCGCTGTCGCCCGGTGACGTGATCTCCTGGCCGCACAACGCGCCACACCGCGTCGAGAACGACGACATGAACGTGTCGCTGACAACAAGCTACTACGCACCGGCGATCTACCGCCGGCAGTACGTGCAGCTGGCCAACCGGTTCCTGCTGCGCAACCTCGGCGTCCGGAACCGCAGCATGGCAGAGACCGGGGTGATCCCGTCGCTCAAGCGCGTGTCCTACCGCCTGATCAACAAGGTCCGTCCGTTTGCCCGGCGCGACCGCGCCGCAAGCTACGTGACCGACCTCGCCATCGACCCCGATGCGCCGCTGGGCTACCGCAACACCGGGAAGATGCGGCCAGCCTCCTTCTCGCGCGCCGCCTGAGGCGGTGGCCACACTGCGCCGAGCGGTGTCAGCCGCGGGGTGATTCGCCGGGCTGGATGTCATCCCAGGCCTGGCGTTTGAGTGCCACCGAGACCCAGGCGCGCGTGCGTGCACTGAGCACGAGCATGGCGGCGACGTAGCTCAGCAACGCCACCGTGCCGCGCGCGACCAGGTCGAGGAAGGGGTGGGCAGTGTGGATCGCGCCTGTGATCACCACGATGACCGCACCGACGGTCGCCCCGGTGGCCATCACGGCCCATGGCAGCGCCACGGGAAACACGGTTCTGAACGACCACTGCACGCCGAAGAACTGGAGCATCGACGCGAGACAGGTCACGACCGCCGCGGCCTGCAGACCCCAGATTGGCACGGTCAGCAGGTTGAAGCAGAAGTTGAACACCAGGGCGACGCAGGTCCAGGCCAGCAGCGGTTGGGGCCGTTTCAGTACGAAGGCGCCGGCGCCGGTGATCGTCAGGGCACCGAAATGCACCAGGCCGATGGTCAGCCAGGGAATCACCACCAGGCCCGGTGCGTAGCGTTCCCCGGCCAGTAACAGCACGAGCGCCGGGGCGGCGGCACCGAACACCGCGAACACGCCCAGACCGACAATGAAATAGATTTCGGCCGCCGCGTTCAGGAAACGCTGGGTCGCCGCCCGGCCACGCTCTTCGAAGAGCTTCACGTACTGCGGCACGATGGTGTTGTCCAACGCCAGCAGCAGCACCCACTCGAGGTACATGGTGACGTTGACCGCCGCGGAGTAGTGGCCGAGCGCCTCGCCGCCGAGGTAGCCCTGGATGATGTACTTGTCGCCCGTCTCGAGCAGCACGCCAACCAGCTCCTTGGCCATCAGCGGCACACCGAAGAGCACCATCGGGCGCAAGGTCGGTGATGACAGGGTGGGGCGCGTGTTCACGAGGTACTGCCGGCACCAGTAGAGTGCGACGCACAGCACGGTGATCTCGACCACCACGGCAACCCAGAGGATGCGCGACGCAGTGGCGCCCAGGGTGAAGACCACGGCGAGAATCAAGGCGAGTCGGCCGAGCTTGTCGAGCACCGTGAGCGAACTCACACGCGCACTGCGTTGGTCGGCCTTGAGCACGCTGGTGGCGATGCTGAACACCACGCCGATCGGCAAGAGCGCTGCGGCGATCGTGAACAGCGGCACCGTGTGCTCGCCGTCCTTGAGCAGCGGCACGGCAAATTGCGTGTAGAGCAGCCAGAGGCCGAGCGACAGCGCGGACAACACCAGCGTCGCGCCGACGATGTTGCTGATCAGATCGCTCAGGGCGCGTTCGCCAGCGGCTTGCGCTTCGCTGAAATAGCGGATCACCGACGACGACAGGCCGAGCTTGCCGACGCTGATGAACACGGTGAGCGTCGCGGTCACCAGCCCGATCCAGCCGTACTCTTCGACGGTCAGGGAACGGGTCAGCAACGGGAAGCTGATGATCCCGATCAGACTGCCGATCAGACCGGCGGAGAAGTAGTTGCGAAAGTGCCGGACAAACGGGCTCATGCCCTTGGCGTCCCGGGCGGCTGTGTCATGGCAGCGGCACCGAACCCGTCACGCCGCGTCGCGCCGCTGCGGGCCACCGTCGTCGCGGTCGATCCAGTTGCGTGCGGTGTGCAGGCCCAGGCGAGCCAGGCGAATACCACCGTGCACGAGGCGCGCGCGCAGGGCCGGGGTGCCGTAGCGCGCTTTCCAGATCGCGCGCCGCTGTTGCAGGGTCTCGGCGTACAGCCGGACGGCGGGGTCGCCACAGGAATCGATGCCGAGCCGTGGCTCGCACTGCATGGCGTGGCAGATCATGTCGTAGGTGAGCAGCAGGCCCGGCGAGTGCGCCTTGAACTGATCGTCATAGCCGAGCTTGTAAATCATGACTTCGTTGTCGTTGATCAACCCGAGTTGCGCGGCAACCGGCTTGTCATCGAGGTAGGCTGCAATCAGGTAGAGTCGGCCGGTCGACGCTGCGTAGTCGCAGAGCGCCGTGACGAACGCCTTTACGCCCGGGTTGCAGGCGATCGCCGAGCCGTGCCCCGCTTTCCAGCTGCGCGCTTCCACGTCGATCAGGTCCTGAAGCAACGTCTGCCAGTCCGCGGTCGCGGTCACAGAGGTGGTGCCCGCGTCAACGGCAGTGGACGACGGGCTGAAGCACCGCACCGTCCAGGTGCCAAAAGCCTGAATCTTCTTGCGCTTGCGTTTGAGCGTGTTGCGGCGCTTGCCGCTGGTGCTTTGCTGCAGGTACGTCTCGAACGACACCGTGCTGCGCTCCAGCACGGCGCGCTCGTAGGCGGCGTAGCGTTCGACCGAGTAGCCCAGCCGCGCGGCGCTGGCGTCGATGGCCTCGGCGATCCCGGATTTGCCGGTGACCTCGTCGAACCCGAACAGGTCGACGTCGGCATCCCGGTGAACCCAGCTCAGGAAAGCCTCGACGGCCCCGTCGACGTGGTCGGCGTGGAGCAACGGCACGCTCGACATCATGTGCGAGGAATCGTAGTAGGTCGCCAGTTGCCGCACCGGCAGGTTGAAGGCCTTGCGGACCCGGAAGGGCCAGACGCCCACCAGCGTGTCGCCCTGCCACAGCAGTGCGAGCGACGCCGCGTCGTCGCCGTTGGCCTCGAGCAACGCGTAGAACGGTGTCGGCGCGAAATTGAGGTTGTCTTCGGCCGCCAGCGGCAGCAACGCCTCCCACCGGGCCAGGGTATCGGGCGAGGCGTCGTGGGCGCGGCACACCTCGACGCGGATGTCGGTGGGGTTTTCTGAGCTCATGACCCGAAATCGACCGGCAGATGGCCTGCCTTTAACCCGCCGACCTGACGGTTTTGATACGCGCTGCGGTCGGTTGGGCAGGCGGCGCCTTCAGTGTATGTGATCCCTGCGCTGATGGTGGGGCCGCGGTGCGGTCTACGCCGTTGCATGCCGGCGGTGTGACGGATGCGGCATTGCCGCATTTGCAAATCGCGCGCAAATATTTCAGGTGAAACAGTCTCAAGTGTGCATTTTGAGGCTCCAGTGGCGTATGAATTTGT
The DNA here is from genome assembly GCA_039196715.1 of Pseudomonadota bacterium. Classification (NCBI taxonomy): domain Bacteria; kingdom Pseudomonadati; phylum Pseudomonadota; species Pseudomonadota bacterium. The sequence goes on along the minus strand of JBCCUP010000027.1, from coordinate 53,818 downwards.
CTGATTTTTGCGTTATTATGCTGGATTGCGGTACCAGAGGTGTAAACGGATGGGTGAAACACTGGACCAGGGGCTGTTGTTGATGGCGCTGGGCATGGGGACGGTGTTCGGTTTCCTCGGGCTGCTTGTTGGCGCGGTCTCGCTCATGAGCCGGCTGCTGGCCACCGCGCCGGCCGTCGAAGCCACCGAGGCAGGCGGCGCGGACCCCGCGCGCCCGGCGGTGTCGCAATCGGTCGAGAGCGACGACCCCGAATTGATCTCGGCCATCATCGCAGCAGTGCACCGCTACCGCGGTGACAAGCGCTAACGTCTTTACACACGCTTCCCGGACACGGCCATGGCTGGTTTGAAACTCACTGAATTGGTGTTGCGCGATGCTCACCAATCCCTTTTTGCAACCCGATTGCGGATCGCCGACATGTTGCCGGTGTGCGAGGCCATCGACCGCGCGGGCTACTGGTCGGTTGAGAGTTGGGGAGGCGCCACCTTCGACGCCTGCATCCGCTACCTCGGCGAGGACCCGTGGGCACGGCTGCGCACGCTCAAGGCCGCGATGCCGAACACCCGCCAGCAGATGTTGCTGCGCGGGCAGAACCTGCTGGGCTACCGGCACTACGCCGACGACGTTGTCGAGCGCTTCGTGGCGCGGGCCGTGGCCAACGGCATGGACGTGTTTCGGATCTTCGACGCGCTGAACGACGTGCGCAACCTCGAAACGGCGATCCGAGCTGCAATTGCCAACGGCGCCCACGCGCAGGGGGCGATGAGCTACACCCTCAGCCCGGTGCACACGATCGAAACCTGGATCGACATGGGCAAGCGGCTCGAGGACCTCGGCTGCCACTCGATCTGCATCAAGGACATGAGCGGGCTGATCACGCCGTATGTGGCCTACGAGCTGGTGTCACGGCTGAAGGAGACCGTGTCGGTGCCGATCGCGTTGCACACGCACGCCACCACCGGCTTGTCGACCAGCGCCATCGTCAAGGCCGTCGAAGCCGGCCTCGACATGGCGGACGGCGCGATCTCCTCGATGAGCATGACCTACGGCAACTCGCCAACCGAGTCGCTTGTCGCCATTTTCGAGGGCACCGAACACGACACCGGTTTCAGTCAGGCCTCGCTCGCGCCGATCGCCGAGCACTTCCGTGCGGTGCGGAAGAAGTACGCCAAGTTCGAGGGCGAATTGCGCGGGGTCGACGCCCGCATCCTCGCGGCGCAGGTGCCGGGAGGGATGTTGACCAACATGGAGAACCAACTGCGCGAGCAGGGCATGAGCGAGCGCATGGACGAAGTGCTCGAAGAGGTGCCACGGGTGCGCGAGGACCTCGGATTCGTCCCCCTGGTGACGCCAACGTCGCAGATCGTCGGCACGCAGGCGGTGCTCAACGTCATGACCGGCGAGCGCTACAAGACGATCACCAAGGAGACCCTCGGCGTGTTGCTCGGCGAGTACGGCGCCACCCCGGCACCGGTCGACGCGGCATTGCAGGCCCGGGTACTCGAGGGAGCCGACCACGAAGTCATCGAGCAGCGCCCGGCGGACCTGCTGCCGAACGAAATGGACCGATTGACGGGCGAATTGCAGGGCATTGCACAGGTCAAGGGTATTGCGCTCGGCGAACACATCGACGAGGAAGCGTTGATCCACTTGCTGTTTCCGCAGGTCGGCATCAAGTTTCTCGAAAACCGGGGCAACCCCGATGCCTTCGAGCCCGAGCCGACTGGCAAGGAGCTCGAGTTGCCGAGCGAGACGCCGACGCAGAGTGACGGCAACTATGTGCCTGAGATGTACCGCGTCAACGTCAACGGCAACACCTACGAGGTGTCAGTCAGCAGCGGTGGCGACGTCCACTACATCGCGCCGATCGAGGCTTCGTCTCAGCCGACACCGGCGGCAAGCGCGACCGCAGCGCCGTCCGGTGGGGCGGGTGAGGTGATGCCCTCGCCGCTGGCCGGCAACGTGTTCAAGGTGCTGGTCGCCGAAGGGCAACACGTCGCGGTGGACGACGTGCTGGTGGTGCTCGAAGCGATGAAGATGGAAACCGAAATCCGCTCGCTCAAGGCCGGCACTGTCACCCAGGTGGCCGTGCGCGAGGGCGACGCAGTCGCACAGGGCCAGGCGCTGGTGTCAATCCGCGAATGAATGACGCCCTGATCCTGCTGTGGGAATCCACCGGCTTGGCCAACTTCGACGTCGCGCAACTGGCGATGATCGCCGTGGGCGGCGGGCTGCTCTACCTGGCCATAGCGCGGCAGTTCGAGCCGCTGCTGCTGGTGCCGATCGGCTTCGGCTGCGTGCTGAGCAACATCCCGGTCGCGGGCATCGGCGGCCCGGACGGTCTGCTCGGCATGCTCTACAACGCGGGCCTCGAGACCGGCGTGTTTCCCTTGCTCATCTTCATGGGGGTCGGTGCCTTGACCGATTTCTCCGCCTTGATTGCACGACCGAGCATGCTGATTCTCGGTGCTGCGGCGCAGTTCGGGATTTTCGCGACCCTGCTCGGTGCCGTCGCGCTCAACGCGGTGCCGGGCTTTGATTTCACGATCGAGCAGGCCGCGGCAATAGCGATCATCGGTGGCGCAGACGGGCCCACGGCCATCTTCGTCAGCGCGCGGCTCGCGCCCGAGCTGCTCGGCGCGATTGCGGTGGCGGCCTATTCGTACATGGCCCTTGTGCCGATCATCCAGCCGCCGATCATGCGGGCGTTGACGACCGAGCGCGAACGCGCCTTGCCGATGACGCAGCTCCGTCAGGTCAGTGTGCGTGAACAGGTCGCGTTCCCACTGTTGGTGCTCGCGCTTTCGGCCCTGCTGCTGCCGGACGCGACACCGCTGATCGGCATGCTCTGCTTCGGCAACCTCCTGCGGGTCTGTGGGGTGGTCGACCGGCTGAACAAGGCCGCGCAAAATGAAATCATCAACATCGTGACCATCTTTCTCGGGCTGGCTGTCGGGTCCAAGCTCTCGGCTGACCAATTCCTGAGCGTTGAAACGCTCGGTATCCTGGCGCTCGGCGCCGTGGCTTTTTCGGTGGGCACGGCCGCCGGAGTCTTGATGGCCAAACTGATGAACCGCCTCAGTGCCGATCCTGTCAATCCGCTGATCGGTGCGGCGGGAGTCTCGGCGGTGCCGATGGCCGCGCGGGTCGCCAACAAAGTGGGCCTCGAAGCCAACTCACAGAACTTCCTGTTGATGCACGCCATGGGTCCCAACGTCGCAGGCGTGATCGGGTCGGCGGTGGCCGCCGGTATCCTGCTCGCCGTGCTCGGCGGCTGACCCGTTCGGGGCGTGTCGTCTGCTGTACACGGGTCTGCGTGCGGCGGGTGGGGCCTGTAATTGATTCACTTTAAGCATTCCGATCCGCCGGTCCGGCGGATATGCTTGAGTTGCCAGCTGATGGGCTTTTTGTAAGTAGGCTATCGATCCCTCAGCTGTTTCGACACGCTGGCGGATACGACAAGGAGTGCGCATGACCACGTTTCAAGAGGCCCGGTGGGAGGCGCGCTGGACGCGGTTGCGCAACCTGGTGCTGCTGCTCGTGGTGCTGTGGGTCGTCGGCAAGCTGCTGGCCGACTCGACCCACGCGTTGCTCGATGCCCTGCGCGCGCCCAACCTGCCCAAGGCCCCTCGCGTCGAGTCTCAGCAGTACCTCGAGCAGGGCTGGGACGCCGAGACGCGTGACCAATTCCACCATGTGTCCCAGGGCAGCCGCACCTTGCCAATCCCCTACCGGTGGTTTGCAGCACTCGAGCAACCGTCTGCCTGGGCGTTGGGCACGCTGACGTCATCTGACGACCTGTTTGCCGACCCCGACTACCTGCAGCGCTTCGGCTTCCTCGTCGATCACACCGATTGCAGCGCTGGCAGCTACGCCAATTGGCGTCGTCACAACGGCGAGCCGCTGCCCGAGGCCGCCAACTGTGACCCCGACACGATGCCGTCGTACCGCGCAGTCGCGCTCGACGGCACCCCCCGTCGCGTGTTGGACCCGCCGGTGCCAATCGGCTTCAGTTTGTCGAAGGACCAACCGCTGGATGGCCTGCCAGGGCGACGCACGGCGATCGGGTTGACCTGTGCGGCCTGCCACACCGGTGCGGTGATGCACGAGGGCAGTCAGTTCATCATCGACGGCGGGCCGGGCAACGCCGATTTCGGTGTGTTCTCCAAGACCTTGGCTGCGGCGATCGGGCAAACCGTGCTGTCCTCGAAGCTGCCGGTGTTCAACGGACGGTTCGACACCTTTGCGAGCAACGTGCTTGGCGAACAGGACTCACCTGGCACGCGCGAGGCCTTGCGCGCGGATATGGTCAGTGCCGTGAAGGTGCTCAAGCAGTTTCAACACCGTTTTGACGTGGTCGAGGGCGCCGGGCGCCTCGATGCGCTCTCGCGCATCGGTAACCGGGTCTTCGCGCGCAACATGCAACGTGCGGAGAACTACGCACCGATCAACGCACCCGTCAGCTACCCGCACATCTGGACGGCGAGCTGGTTTGATTGGGTGCAGTACGACGGCTCGATCATGAACCCGCTGGTGCGCAACGCCGGTGAAGCGCTGGGTGTCGGTGCAGCCATGGATGTCGATGCGGCTCCCGGTGATCATCGCCTCGCGACCGGCATCCCGATGGACAAACTCGCCTGGATCGAAAACGCGCTCAAAGGCGAGCGCTTCACGCGTGAGGAACCCGGTGGTCTGTGGGCGCCAAAGTGGCGCAATGCGCAATTCGGCGCGCCCGATCCGGACGATGTCGAAGCGGGACGGCTGCTGTACGAGCAACGCTGTGCGTCCTGCCACCACCCGGCGATGAACACCGACGCGTTCTGGGCCGCGACCAACGACAAGGGCAAGACGCCCTACCAGTGGCGTCCGTTCAAGTGGACCGACGCCGACGGTGAGCGGCAGACCTACGAGAACACGTTGCTCAGGCTCAAGACCATCTCGCTCGCCCAAGTCGGCACCGATCCCCTGCAATCGTCCCTGCTCGAGGGGCGCATGCTGAACACGGCTGATCAGCTGGCCCGCGGGGCGCGACCGGCGCAACCGGCGCTCGGGATGGACGCGTCACTGTGCGTCGCGGTGAAGTACGACCGCGCGGGGCCCTACGACAAGCTGTCCGGCATCCCGCCGTACCGCACACGATTCGAAACCGTGGCGATCGGCGACTCGCCGTCGACCGCGTTCGGTGTCGCACTCGGTGCTGCCACCACAGCAGCGATCGAGGCGACGTTTGAAGCCACACTGGCCTCCGAAGATCAACGGCTGGCTGCGTGGACAGACCGACCCAACTGCTACCAGGTGGGCGCAGGATACAAGGCGCGGCCCTTGAACGGCGTCTGGGCCACGGCGCCCTTTCTGCACAACGGGTCGGTGCCCACCATCGAACACCTGCTGGGACCGGCGGAGGCTCGACCGACCCGCGTGGTGCTCGGGTCACCCGAACTGGACACGGAAAAACTGGGCATCCGGCAACCTGCCAGGCTGCCGGACACAGAACGCCACTACGACCGAGACGGGCGTTTCGTGCTCGACACGAGCTTGCCCGGCAACAGCAACCGGGGGCACGAATTTTCGGATACCTTCGACGCGGACAACCCCTACGCGCCGCAGGGCGGTGTGATCGGGCCGGCGTTGTCGGAAGCAGATCGGCGGGCCCTGATCGCGTATCTGAAGACACTGTGAGACGCGGGGTACAGGGACATGACACACGCAGCAGCCCACGCACCTGCAGACGCGAACCGCCTGGCCAATTTCCTGCGCAAGCACGCAGACACGGTGTTCTTCCTCCTGCGCAACACCATCCCGAACCTGCCGATACCGGGGCGCGCGATCACCGTGGTCACGCGGTACCGTGACGTCAAGGAGGTGTTGGACAACCCTACCGTGTTCCGGGTGGGTTATGCACCGATGATGGACGACTCGGTCGGCCCCTTCATGCTCGCGCGTGATGGCACGGAGTTGAACGAACGCGACAAAGGCATCATGCGCGCTGTCATACGGCGTTCGGACCTCGCCGGCATCCGCAGCGCCACACGCCAGAACGCCGAAGCGGCGCTTGCGTCGATGCAACACGGTCAGATCGACCTCGTACCGCAACTTTCGCGGCGTGTGCCGGCGATGCTGACGCAGGACTATTTCGGGCTGCGCGCCGAGTCGCTCGACGACATCCTTCGCTGGTCGCGCGCAACGCAACACGACATGTTTCACAACGGCTTCGAGAAAAACCTGGACACCAAACGCGCGGTGCACGAGCGCAATCTGCAGGCCGGCAAGGAAATGCGTGAACGGCTCGAGCGTGTTCTGATTCCCGAGTGCCGAGCGGCACTGGCGCGCGGCGACACGCCCGATCACATCCTCGCGCGCCTGCTGCGCATCCAGTTCGACGACGCCGTCGAGTTCGACGAAGGGCGGATCCTGTCCAACCTCATGGGCACGCTGGTCGGCGGCATCGAGACCACATCGGCGGCCGTCGTTCAGACACTCAACCAGCTCTTTCGCCAACCGCGGCCGTTGGCGATGGCGCGCGAGGTGGCCAACGGCGACGGTGACTCCGAGGCGGACCACCAACGGCTGTACCAGCTTTGCCGTGAGGCGCTGCGCTTCGACCCGATCAACCCGTTGGTGGTGCGCGTGTGCGACAGCGACGTCGTCATTGCGCGGGGCAGCCTGCGGCGGCGGCGCGTCAAGCGGGGCGCCACTGTGTTGGTGTGCACGCGTTCAGCGATGCGCGATGGCCGGCAACTCGAGTTGCCCTCGGCGTTCATCTCCGACCGGCCCGACCACCACTACCTGCACCTGGGCTACGGCCACCACCGTTGTCTGGGTGACCACATCAGCACGGTGCAATGGCCCGAGATGGTACGAGCCGTTTTGCGCTTGCACAACGCGCGGCCGGTCGGTGAGATTGACCAGGCCGGTGGTCCGTTCCCGGAGCACTACCGCATCCAGGTTGACGCCTAGCGACGCAACTGCGCTCGCCGACGCGTGGGTCAGCCGTCCTCGGCCGAGCGCTGCACGGCGTGCACGGCGTCGTACACGAGGTTTTCGATGATGCGGTCGGCGAGTTCGACCCGCATCTCCTCGAGTATCAGTTGCCTCTCCTGGTCCTTGCCGAGCACCACAGACGCGTCGTAGGCGTAGTCCCGGATCGCGCTGTAGTCCCGCCAGTCGCCCGGCTGCTCGCCCGTCCAGTGCGCGCGGGCTTGCACCGCGTGTTCCTCGCGGTATTCTGCGGCGCGGCCGGCACTGTCGATGGCCAACAGGCGCTGGTCGGTGGATTCGGCGCGCACCGTGACCGTGCGCCGCGCCGTGGCGTCGGCGCGCATCAGGCCGTGGAGCTGCAGACGCTGCCGCAAGGTCGCCGCGAGCCGCGGCGCACCGCTGTCACGCACCGTCACGTGAATCGGCTCGGGCGTCGCGGTGGGCACCAGCAGGTGGTACCCGCAGCCGCCCAACAGCAGGCAGAACAGCAGAATGACAGTCGCTTTCATGGCACCAGACAGGACAAAGTCACCGGAGCTTAGCAGTCCGGTGCGGCCCGATCGACCGCCCACGGTGCCCCGTGAGCGTATCGTGCTGCCCGGCGGCGCCTGCCTCACGGTCCACCGCCTTGACCGCTGCTATTCCGGTCAATCGGGCAACAAGGGGCCCAAACTGCAAGCCCGTCTGGCTGCGGTGATGGCAACCGGCGCGGACGCGGTTGTGTCCCTCGGCGGCGCCTACTCGAATCACCTGCACGCCCTCGCGGCGGCCGGCCAGCGCCTCGGTCTGCGCACGGTGGGTATCGTGCGTGGTCTGCACGCCGACCTCGACAACCCAACGCTGCGCGATGCGGCGCGCTGGAGCATGCGGATTCAGCGCGTCGACCGCGCCACCTACGCACGCCGTGAGTCGGCGGCCTTTGCCAACTGGCTTGCGCGCACGTACCCCGACCACGTGCTGATTCCCGAAGGGGGGAACGACCCGGTCGGTGTCGCCGCGTGTCGCCGCCTGGCTGCGGGGCTGCAGCTTGCCGATTGCCGGACCCTGGTCGTGCCGATGGGCACCGGGGCCACCGTGACCGGCCTTCGCGGCGGTCTGTCGGCAGCGGTGGCCCTGATTGCGGCGAATGTTGTCGGCGCGATGGGGGAGACCCGTGCTGCGAAGCTCGGCGATGGCGTGGTCGAGACGGTCGACGCGGCGCGTGGTGGTTATGGCAAGGTCGACGCACCGCTGCTCGATTTCCTGGCCCGCACCTACGCTGAGACCGGCGTGCTGTTCGACCCGCTGTACACCGGCAAGGCGGCGCATTGGTGCGCTCGCGCTGGCCGCGCGCAGCTGCACCTGGTGCACACCGGGGGTGTGCAGGGTTGGCGCGGGCTCGCCGAGCGCGGTGCGCTGGCGCGACAGCCCGCGTTGGCCGCGGCGGTGGCCAACCTCCGATTCTGATGCTGACCTGCCGCCCGCCGGAGCGAATCCACTACCATACGGCGGTGTCCGACCGGAGAGTCCCATGACCGATTTCGCGCGAACCCGCGCCTGTTTCGACCTGCCAGGTGGGACGGTGTACCTCGATGGAAATTCACTCGGGCCGTTGCCGAACGGCGTGCTGAGCGCCCTCGAGCAGACCGTGCGCAACGAGTGGGGTGACATGCTGATCACGGCCTGGAACCGAGCGGGTTGGATGGCGCAGCCGGCCGCGGTCGGCGACCGCATCGCACGCCTGATCGGGGCGCCCCCCGGGCAGACGACCGTCGGCGACACCCTGTCAATCAAGGTCCACCAGGCGGTGGCGGCGGCGTTGCAGCTGCGCCCGTCGCGCAAGACCGTGCTGTCCGACACCGGAAACTTCCCCACCGACCTCTACATGGTCGACGGGTTGATCAACACCATCGACCGAGGTCACACGCTGAAGACGGTTGCGCCCGACGCGGTGTCGGATGCCATCGACGAGTCGGTGGCGGTGGTGATGCTGACGCACGTCGACTACCGCACCGGACGCGTGCACGACATGGCCTCGATCACACAGCGCGCGCACGACGCCGGTGCGCTGGTGGTCTGGGACCTCGCGCACTCGGCTGGCGCGTTGCCGTTATCCGTCGGTGACCTGGGTGTCGACTTCGCGGTGGGCTGCACCTACAAGTACCTCAACGCCGGGCCGGGCGCGCCGGCGTTCATCTACGTCGAGAGAAGCCTGTCCGACGCGTTGGACCCGGCCCTGCCCGGGTGGCTCGGGCACGACGCGCCCTTTGCCTTCGAGCCCGGTTACCGCCCGGCTGCCGGCGTCGAACGCATGCGGGTCGGCACGCCACCGGTGCTCGCGATGGCGGCCTTGAATGCGGCGCTTGATGTGTGGGAAGGCGTGGATCTCGAGGATGTGCGCGCGCAGTCGATTGCGCTCTCCGAGCATTTAATCGCGCGGGTCGAAGCCGAGTGCCCGATGCTGACGCTCGCGTCTCCCCGGGCCGCCAGCGAGCGGGGCTCACAGGTGTCCTTTGCCTTTGCCGACGGGTACGCCGTGATGCAGGCCCTGATCGATCGGGGCGTGATCGGGGATTTCCGCGCGCCCGATCTGCTGCGGTTTGGCTTCACACCGCTCTACCTCGGTTTGGCGGATGTCGACCGCGCCTGCGATGTGCTGGCCGAGGTGATGGCGAGCCGGGCCTGGGATCAAGCGGTCTACCAACGGCGTGCGACGGTCACATGAGCGGCCCCCGCGCGCCGTCGCGTGACGGCGCCGAAACCGATTTCCGGGCACGGATGCCCTACGGCGACGACCTGTGCCTTGACCCGGTGCTCGACGCGCACGACGACATGCTGTGACTTCCGTCGCGGTACGTGCGGTGTCTCGTGCCTCGAGCTGATGCTCGAGGTGGAAGACTTCCCGGAACTTCGGCACATGGGCACGGCGATGTGAGCCGAGAGCAGAAAGCCGCACGGCGCGGTACACTGTCGCGGAGCGTTCCCACCGATCGGGCTGTTGCACCATGACCTGCGTTTTCGTTCAACTTCGCTGTTTTCCGGGCAAGACCTACACGGTTGCCGACGAGCTGTACGCGCAGGAGATTGCGTCGGAACTCTATTCCACGAGCGGGGAGTGGGACCTGCTCATGAAGGTCTACATCGACGACGGTGTAGACGTGGGGCGGTTCATCAACGAGCGCATCCTGACGCTGGACGGCATCAAGGATTCGCTCACAACGCTGACCTTCAAGGCGTTCTGAGCGCGGCGTCTGCGGGCCTGGGGTGTCAGCGGGTGCCGGGGGCAGTGGACGTGGCGCGACCGTAGAAACCGCGTTGCTCTGACGGGCTGAAGTGCACACCTGGCCGATCGAAATACGAAAACACGGCGATCAGCCGCGGTGTCGCCCCGCCGACAGGCGTCACGCGGTGGGCGGTATTGCGGCCCTTGAACACATTCAGGGTGCCCGGTGTCAGGCGCACGCGCTCCACAGCCATGTCCTCACCGCGCAGCAGCCGTGCAACCCCGTCGTAGTTCGGGTCCGTGTCGCTGCGCGCGTGCTGTCGGTATTCGAACTCACCGCCACTGTCGGGCGCCTGCAGCAGCAAGGTGATGGTGAATTCGGACCGGTCGAAGTGCCAGTTGAGCGCCTCGCCTTCGCGGTACCCCATCACGTTGACCGCAGCCAACGGGTCGGCCATCGGGTAGAGCGCCGGCTTCTCGAGGGTGGCGGCGACGAAATCGATCAACGCGGGGTAGCGGTAGATGCGGTCGAGCGCAGACCGGTCCAGCTGGTCCGCGCACAAGGTGTGATTGCAGGTTTCGACCTGCTGACGAGCGGGGTGTGACGGGTCCAGAGCCACACTGTCGTCGAAGTAGATGTTGTGCCGTCGACGGTGCTCGAAACCCTCGGCGAAAACCCGGGCACCGAGGTCGGCAGCGAGGTCCGCTGTGACCTCGGGCCGCACCAGCGCGTCGAGGTTGAACAGGCCGCGCGAGGCCAGCGACGCCTTGCACGTCGCCACCAGGGCCGCGGCCGCCGGTGTGCTCGGTGCGTCGATCGGGTAGGTGTCCAAATCGAGGATGTCGCGCACGCTGACCTCACCGCAAAAAGAGCAGCATAGTCGCTGCGCGCGTCTGGCGACACCTCTGCGTCGGTGGGTTCGACCTCGGCGGTTGTGTATGCTGGCACCACGCTGTCAGCCGAGGCGATCGCATGCCCGAACTGCCCGATATCACGGTGTACATCCGTGCATTGGAACAGCGGGTGTGCGGCAAGCGCTTGCAGGCCATCCAGCTCAACAGCCCGTTTTTGTTGCGCAGCGTCGGTGTGTCGCCCGACGGCCTTATCGGGCAGCGCGTGGTCGGTTGCGAGCGGCTCGGCAAGCGTGTCGCGCTCGAGTGGGAGGGCGATGTGTGGAGCGTATTCCACCTGATGATTGCCGGTCGGCTGCACTGGCGTGACACGCCGTCCCACCGCCCCGGCACGTCGGCGTTGATGTGGATGGCGTTCGACACCGGCGTGCTCTGGTTGACCGAGGCGGGCAGCAGGAAGCGCGCTTCCCTGCACCTGTGCACTGCCGACGAACTCGACGATCACCGCCGTGACGGGCTCGAGCCGCTCGAGATCGATCTGGATGCGTTCTCGGCGCGGCTGACACGCAAGAACCACACTCTCAAGCGGGCTCTGACCGACCCGAACGTCTTCAGTGGCATTGGCAACGCCTATTCGGACGAGATCCTACACACCGCAGGCCTGTCACCGGTCAAACTCAGCCAGACGCTCGGTGAGGCGGACATCGCGTCCTTGTACCACGCGTGTCAGGCTGTGCTGCGCCAGTGGACAAACACGTTGCTCGCTGAAGCTGGCGGTGGCTTTCCGCGCAAGGTGACGGCGTTTCGCGACGGCATGGCTGTCCATGGACGCTACGGCGAGCCGTGCCCGGTGTGCGGCTCGCCCGTGCAGCGCATCCGCTACGCCAGCAACGAAACCAACTACTGCCCCCGGTGCCAGACGGACGGGAAGTTGCTCGCGGACCGCTCGCTCTCTCGCCTGCTGAAACAGGACTGGCCCAGGACACTCGACGAGCTGGAAAAAAAACGCGGGGCGCGCTGAGGCCCGCTCGGGCTTGTGATTCGCCAGTGACTGTGTCAGCGTCTCAACGCCAGGCTCGGCCCACCGCGTTCAGCGCACGGATGCACCATGACTCTGACTCAAACCCTGGCGATCGGCGACATCAGGCTGAGCGCACTGCGCGACGGTGAACTGAGCTTCGTGCCGTCGCAGTTTCCCGACGCGCCGCCGGACGAAGTTGACGGCCTGATGTTGCAAGCTGGTGTGTCGAGCTTGCCGAGCGCCATCAACGCCTACCTGATACAGGTGGCCGGTCGCACCACGCTTGTGGATTGCGGCCCGCGCGACCTGTTCGGGCCCGGGGCCGGACGCCTGCACACGGCGCTGGCCGAGTGCGGGGTGGCGGCAGCGGACATCGACCGGATTGTCATCACGCACCTGCACGGTGACCACATTGCCGGCGCAGTGGATGCGTCGGGTGACGCCGTCTTCGGCAACGCCGAGTTGTGCGTACACCAGGCGGACCACGACCACTACACCAGCGACATCAACCGGGCGCGGGCGCCCGATGCCAGCCGGCGTGGCTTCGACCTCGCGCGGCAGGTGATCGACGCCTACGGGGCGCGCTACACCACCTACACCGACAACACGGATTTCGGCCACGGCGTCTTCGCCATGCCCTTGCCAGGCCACACGCCCGGGCACGCCGGGCTGCGCCTCGACAGCGGTGGCGACGCGGTGCTGCTGGTCGCCGACATCGTTCACTGCCAACTGCTGCAGCTCGGGCGGCCGGAGTGGGGCACGGTGTTCGACGTCGATCGGGACCGCGCTGCCGCCACGCGCGCTCGGTTGCTCGATCAGCTCGCAAGCGAGCGAGTGCTGTTCAGCGGCAGCCATTTCGAGCGCCACCCGCTCGGGTACCTTGTGCGCGGGTTGCAGGGGTATCGGTTCGAAGCGCTCGGCGACTGAGCGCTCAGCGCGCACTGTCCTCGGGCGGGTCTCTCGGGGTCTCGTCCACCCAGTGTTCCGCCGCCGTCACCACCGAGGCGTAGGGTGACACCGTCGGGATCGCGACCATGTCGGTCTGGGGTTGCCGGGCCTCGCGGCGGAGCATACGCAGGCACACGAGCGTGGCAAGCACCGCCATCAAGAGTGCGTTGACGTGGAAGAAGTACGCGGGAGAGTGGTCCAGCAAGGGCGCCGTCACGGCGGGGGTGATTGCGAAGCCCAGACCGTAGAGGAGGATCAGTGTGCTCGCGGCGGGCACGACTTCCTGCGTGGCAATGTGGTCGTTGGTGTGGGCGATGCACTGGCTGTAAAGGCTCAGCACACAGGCGCTGAGCAAGAATGCTGCAACGCAGGCACGCAGGAAGGTGTCGGTCTCCGTGACGCCAAAATACAGCCCAGTCACGGCGCCGAGGGCCGACACCGAAGCCAACACGGCGCGCCGGTCGTAGCGGTCGGACAGCAGGGCGATCGGCCACTGGGTGATCACGCCGCCGCCGAGGGCGATGGTGATCAGTGTGGAGATCTCGGCGACACTGAACCCCGACACGGTACCGAACAGCGCGACCGTGGCGAAGAAGGCGCCGTGGCAGGCCCCCGAGAGCAGCGCGCCGATGACCCCGAGCGGCGTGCGGCGGTACAGGGTCCGGAAGCCGAGTCGCTGGGTGTCGAGAAAGCGTGGGGTCCTCGAGGCCGACAGCAGCATGGGCACCACGGCGAGCGAGATGCAGATCGACGCGACAATGAAGAAAAACGCCGATTCGGTGCTGGCAAAACGCAACAGCCACACACCGATCATCGGGGTACCCCAGGAGATGATCGTGTAGAGCGCCAGCACCTTGCCGCGCACCGTGTTGGCCGACATGTCGTTGAGCCAACTCTCGCACACCACCATCAACACGGCCGTGCAGATGCCCATGGCGAAGCGTTCGGCGAGCCAGATCGTGGGTTCGATGACCAACAGGTGGGCGATGATGACTGCCGAACTCGCTGCCGCCATGGCGCTGAACACGCGCACATGGCCCACGCGGCGGATCAGCGTCGGTGCGATCAAGGCCGCGACCAGCCAACCGAGTTGGTAGGCCGACTGCAACAGGCCGATCTGAACGGTACTGAACCCCTCGGCGTCAGCGCGGAAGACCAGCAGCGTGTGCACCACACCGGTGCCGAACCACAGCAGGATCAAGCCGAAATACAACACCCACAGTGACCGCAACGCCTGCCACATGACCTTCTCCTCGCCGACGGTGCGTCAGGTGTAGCAGTTCAGCGGGGCAGGGGGCAGCGGGGTGTCGTGAATCGGACACTCCGGTCGGTGGTGCGTGTGAGCCGTCGGTCCGAATCAGGCACCCAGTGCGGCCCGGATGGCCTCGCCTGCCGGCTGCGCCCAGGCGGCATCCGGCGTGCGTTCGACAGCGTTCAGGTCGATCGGAAAGGTCGCGGCGTTGGTGACCCGGTGCAGCGTGTGGCTCGCCAGCGCCTCGGTGCACCAGCTCAGCGGCACGTAGGCCGATCCGCCGACGGCGATCAGACAGTCGAGCGACCAGCGTTCGGCGGGCAGCTGGAGTTGCGGGACGCGGTCGACCGGGTAGTGGCGCGCGTAGGCCTCGCGGAACGGGTGTCCCCAATCGATTGCCCGGTAGTCCGGGTCCCAGTCGACGGCGGTTCGCGCGGATGTGGCCACCAGCACCAGCTCATCCGCGACGCGGGCGAGCGGCGCGCGACCCGGGAGCGGCGTCATACCGTAGCCGATCGCGAGGTCGGCGTCGGTTTGCGGGGCCTCGAGCACCTCCACGGACCAGTCGGGCAGGGCGTTGAGCAGGCCCGCGCTCACGGCCAGGCCCACCTGCGGCGCGAGCCGTCGATCGAGTTCGACCCGCACGGTGCCTTTCAGGCGACTCGGCAACCCGAGCGCCTGCTGAGCCTCGCGCCAGGCCAACAGCAGGCGGTCTGCGTAGGGCCTGAAGCGGCGTCCCTCGGGGGTTGGCGCGGCGCCGGCGCGGCTGCGCACGAACAGCGCCCGCCCGAGCAGCTGTTCGAGCTGCTTGATGCGCGCCGTCACGGTCGATTGCGTGCAGTGCAGCTCGGACGCTGCGTGTTTGAAGCTGCCGTGCGTCATCACGGCGAGGTAGGTGCGTGCCAGGTCGATGTCCATGTATCGATATTCGTGAATTCAATTATTGATAAATTTCATTTTACAGATATATCAGGGAGGTCAATACTCCGCCCCACACCGCAGGAGACAGACATGACACGCGCCGCGCTGACCACCCTTGAAAACGGCGAGAAAGCCCGGAGCACCTTCAGCGAGGCCGAGTTCGCGCGCCGTCGCGCCGGTTTGCGGTCCGCCATGGCGGCTGGTGATCTCGACGCCGTGCTGCTGACGTCGATTCACAACGTCAACTACTACGGAGACTTTCTCTACTGCGCCTTCGGTCGGCCCTACGCGTTGGTGGTGACCGCCGACCGGGTCGTGTCCCTCTCGGCCAACATCGACGGTGGCCAGCCGTGGCGCCGCACGGCGGACGGTGACAACCTCGTCTACACCGATTGGCAACGCGACAACTTCCTCTGCGCGGTGCAACACGCGCTGGGTCGGGTGCGGCGGCTCGGCGTCGAGCACGACCACCTCACTGTCGACCGCCACCGCGCGCTGCAGACCGCCCTGGCCGACACGGTGTTGGTCGATGTCGCACCGCTGTGCATGTCGGCGCGCATGCTGAAATCCGCGGAGGAGATTGCCCACATCGCCGCAGGTGCGGCCGTGGCCGACATCGGCGGTGCCGCCGCGGTGGCTGCGTTGGCCGAAGGCGTGCCTGAACACGAGGTCGCGCTGGCTTCGACGCAGGCGATGGTGCGTGAGATCGCGCGGCGCTTCCCGGACGCGGAACTGATGGACACCTGGACCTGGTTCCAATCGGGCATCAACACCGACGGCGCCCACAACCCGGTCACGTCACGGCCCGTTGCCCGCGGCGACATCCTGAGTCTCAATTGTTTTCCGATGATTGCGGGCTATTACACCGCGCTGGAGCGCACGCTGTTCCTCGATCACTGCGACGACGATTCACTGCGTATCTGGCAAGCCAACGTCGCTGTGCACGAGGCGGGGCTCGCCTTGATTCGGCCTGGCGCACGCTGCAGCGAGATTGCAGCCGAGTTGAACGGGGTATACGAGGCACACGGATTATTGCAATACCGGACCTTTGGCTACGGACACAGTTTTGGTGTCTTGAGCCACTACTACGGCCGGGAGGCCGGCCTGGAGTTGCGCGAAGACGTGGAGACGGTACTCGAGCCCGGCATGGTGGTCTCGATGGAACCGATGGTGATGTTGCCCGAGGGCCTGCCCGGCGCGGGCGGGTACCGGGAGCACGACATTCTGGCGGTCACGGAGTCCGGTGCGCGCAACCTCACGGCGTTTCCGTACGGACCCGAGCACAACATCGTCTCCCTGGCCGAGTCGGCTTGTGCGCCGTAGCGCTGCGCGACACAATCGTCGCCACACCACGACGTGGAACCGCCATGACGCTGCTCGACACGCCGGCACCTGAGGCCATTCCCGAGTCTGTCGTAGACGCCTTCACCGCCTTGACGGGCCAACAGCGTATGCCGCCGCTGTACCGACAGATCGGCAACAGCCCGGGCGCGCTCGCAGCCTACCTCGGCGCCGAGCAGGTGCTCAAGGACGGGGTGTTGAGCACGCTCGACATCGAGACCGTGAAGCTGGTCGTCAGCGGGCACAACCGCTGTGCGTTCTGCCTCAAGACCCACCGGGCAAAAGCCGAGGCTGCCGGCCTGGCGCCGGATGACATCGAGGCTGCGCTCGCCGGCGGTGCGATGTCGGATGCGCGGCTCGAGGCCATCCGGGTCGCGTGCGTGCAGCTCCTCTGCGGCACGGAGTTGGGGACGGTGGAGCGCCGGGCACTCGACGACGCGGGCATCGATCAGGCGGGTCTGGTCGAGCTCGCTCTGGCGATGGCGACGATCGGTTTCACGAACTGGTTCAACCACATCAATCACACGCCGGCCTGAGGCCCCGATCGATACTCAGGCAAAGAAAAAGGCCGCGTAAAGCGGCCTTTTCCCGTGCGTCACGCGGATTCAGTTGTTGAGTTTCCACTTGCGTCCAAGCTCGGTGAAGAAACCGCGTTCTTCCTTGAGCTTGATCCAGGTGTTGACGTAATTGATCCACACCTGGTCGGCTTGCGGCAGCAGCATCGCGATGGGGGTCGGTGCCTTGGGGGCGCTGACCGGCACGATCATCATCTGCGGGTACTTCTCGACGAGTTTGAACGCCTCGACGTTGGACGTGATGTGGGCATCGGCGCGTCCGGCGAGCACTTCCTGAAAATCCCGTGCGGGTGCTTCGACAATGGTGTGTTCGGCGTTGGGGAAGAAGTCCTTGACCTGCTTTTCCTGCGTGGTGCCGAGCGTGGCGGCGACCTTGACGTCTGGCTTGTCCAGGTCGGCCCAGTCGGTGAAGCGATCGGCGTTTTCCGCCAGGGTCAAGGGCACGGTGGCCAGCGAGAAGTAGCTGATCGAGTAGCCGGCGGCCTTGGCGCGCGCGGGTGACACGCTGGCCGAGCCGGTCATGTGATACTTGCCGGCGGTGACGCCGCTGACCAGGGTTTTCCAATCGGTCGGCACGAGCTCGAGCTCCACGCCGAGGTCCTTGGCCAGCTCGGTCATGACGTCGATGTCGTAGCCGGTGTAGCTGTCGGTGGCGGGATCCTTCATTGTCATCGGGTTCCAATCGCCGGTCGTGCCCACCTTGAGTACGCCGCCATTGAGGATGTCGTTCAACGCCGATGCCGACAGGGCGGGCGCAGCCATCAACGAGAGGCTCGCAGCGGCGATCAGGTGTTTGAAAATTTTCACAGTTGTCTCCGGTCAACCTGGTTGAGTGTGTGGCAGCCGGCCATCAGGCATGGCCTTGTTCGCAGTGCAGTCTTTGCATGCGCGGCGTTTCCACGTGCACAATCATTCTGCGCCATGCGGGGGAACTATGCAAAAGGACAACGCGGCCACACGGGCGATTGATGTCGTCGGTGTGAACAAGTTTTTTGATGACTTTCACGCGCTCAAAGACGTCTCACTGCACGTCGATCGGGGCGAGAAGGTGGTGGTCTGTGGGCCCTCGGGTTCGGGCAAGTCGACGCTGATCCGCTGCGTGAATCGCCTGGAGAAACACCAGAGTGGCGTGATTCGGGTTGAGGGTGTCGAGTTGAACGACAGCCGTGAGGCGCTTGACGCGATCCGCGCGAAAGTCGGGATGGTGTTTCAGCAGTTCAACCTCTTTCCTCACCTGAGCGTGCGCGAAAACCTCACGATCGGACCACGTCGGGTGCGGGGCCTGTCCGACGCCGATGCCGACGCGCTGGCCATGCACTACCTCGAGCGCGTGCGCATCCCCGAGCAGGCCGAGAAGTTTCCGCGTCACCTCTCGGGCGGCCAACAGCAGCGCGTGGCGATCGCGCGCTCCCTCTGCATGGAGCCCGACATCATGCTGTTCGACGAGCCGACATCGGCACTCGACCCGGAGATGATCAGCGAAGTGCTCGATGTCATGGTCGAGTTGGCCGACAGCGGCATGACCATGGTGTGTGTGACCCACGAGATGGGGTTCGCGCGCCGGGTCGCCGACACCATGGTGTTCATGGACCACGGTCGCGTGGTCGAAACCGCGCCGCCCGACACCTTCTTCAGTGCGCCCGAGAGTGAACGGTGTCGTGACTTCCTGAAACAGATTCTGAGCCACTGATCCGATGCGTATCCTTGTCGTTCTTCTGAGTGTCGCGGTCCTGAGCGGGTGTGCATCGGCCAACTGGGGCTGGTACGTCGTCGACCCGACCACGACCACCGGCGCCAACAACATCCGATTCCTGCTCAGCGGCCTGTGGAACACGGTGCTGTTGTCGCTCACCGCGATCAGCATCTCCATCGTCGTCGGTTTGCTGGTGGCCTTGCCGGGGCTCTCCGAACGCGCCTGGCTTCGACGGTTCAACCGCGTGTACGTGGAGCTCGTGCGCGCGGTGCCGATCCTGGTGCTGATCCTCTGGGTCTACTACGGTCTGCCCCAGGTGACGGGCTTGTCAATAAACGTGTTTTGGGCGGGTGTGATTGCGCTCGCCCTGTCCGACAGTGCCTTTCAGGCGGAAATCTTCCGCGCCGGTATCCAGTCGATCAGTCGGGGCCAGTACGAAGCGGCGCACTCGATCTCGCTCAACTACCGCGACACCATGCGCTACATCATCTTGCCGCAGGCCATCCGGCGGATCCTGCCCGCGCTGGGCAACCAGTTGGTCTACATGCTGAAGATGTCGTCGTTGGTGTCGGTCATCGGCATGGGTGAACTGACGCGCAAGGCCAACGAACTGGTCGTGAGCGAGTACCGGCCGCTGGAGATCTACACGGTGCTGGTGCTGGAGTACCTCGTCCTGATTCTGCTGGTCTCGGCCGGGGTGCGGTGGCTCGAGCGGCGATTGCAAAGTGATGAACGCGCCTGAGCGCGGCGGGCGGTGCGCCACGGGGAGGCGGTGACATGAGTGCCTGGATTCGGATGCTGAGCGACGACGAGGCGGACGCGAACCTGCTCGACGCGCTCGCGCTGTCGCGCACGCCGCACGGCACGGTGGACAACGTCATGCGCGTGCACTCACTGCGGCCGAGCACCTTGCGCGGACACGTGATGCTCTACCGCGCCGCGCTGCACGACGACGACAACACCCTGCCGATGTGGTTGCAGGAGACGATCGCAAGCTACGTGTCGATCCTCAACGCGTGTCCGTATTCGCTGGCCAACCACTGGGCCAACGCACGGCACCTGATCGGCGACGCCACGCGTGCGGACCGAATCGAGCAGGCGCTGCACGCGCGTGCGCCGGAGTCGGTGTTCGACGGGGCCGAGTTGGCGCTGTTGCGTTACGCCGACAAGCTCACGCGTGACCCCGGTGCCATGGTCGAACGTGACGTTGCCGACTTGCGCGACGCAGGCCTCGACGACGGCCAGATCCTCGAGGCCAACCAGATCATTGGCTACTTCAACTACGTCAACCGCTGCCTCAACGGCCTTGGCGTGACGACCGACGGCGATGTGGTGGGCTACTACGCCAACGCGGACTGACTCCGCCCAGGCCCGCGGCGTGTTGCTTCAGAATAAAGTATTTGTAGAATACGCAACACTTCGTCACTGTTGAGGCCGCCGCCATGCCCGACGTCGCCCCGGAACACCGGTCCACTGCGCCGCGCGCGGACGCCGTGTCCGCAGACCGCATCCCGGTCGTCGACATCACCGCGTTGCGCGACGACAGCAACCCGATCGGCGTCGCCCGCGCACTGCACGCGGCGAGCCGCGATCTCGGCTTCATCTACGTGTCCGGCCACGGTATCCCGTGCGACGTGATCGAGCAGGCGCGTGCGGCCGCGTACGGCTTTTTCCGCAGCGACGCGGCCAACCGCTCGCGCGTGGCCGTGTCGCAACACCACCGCGGTTGGATCGCCACCGGCGGCGCGGTGATGGCCGACGGCGTCAAACCCGACTTGAAAGAGAGTTTCGTCTGGGGCATCGAGCCCGCCGCCGACGACGGCCACCCGCTGCGGGGCCCGAACCAATGGCCGGATAGCCCCGCGGCATTTCGGGCGGCGAGCCTTGCCTACTTTGCGGCGGCGGACCGGGTCGCACGGCACCTGATGCGCGGGTTTGCGCTCGGGCTTTCTCTGCCCGACGATTTCTTCCTCCGGCGGTGCGCGCAGCCGCTGAGCCGGGCGAGCTATGTGTACTACCCGCCCCAGGCCGTCGTGGATCACCGCCAGTTCGGGGTCGGCCCGCACACGGATTTCGGCGTGCTGACCGTGCTGTGCCAGGACGACGTGGGGGGCCTCGAGGTGCAGGACACCGGCGGGCGCTGGCTCGCGGCCCCACCCATCGAAGGCACCCTGGTGGTGAACGTGGCAGACCTGCTGTCGCGGTGGACCGACGGCTACTACACCTCAACCCCGCACCGGGTTGTGAACCGCTCCGGCCGCGAGCGCCTCTCACTGGTGTTGGCCTGGGACCCGGACCCCGACACGCCGATCGACAGCCGCGCTGTGTTCGGTGAGGCACACACGCCGAGTCAACCGCCCATCACCTGCGGTGACTACCTGGTCTGGCGGTTTGCTCAGGCCTTCGCGCACCGGAAGTGAGCCATGCAACAGAGCGATGCCCCGACCCAGTCGAGCGTCGAACAGGCGATCGGTGAAACCCTGCGCACCCTGCGCACGGCTGCCGATCTGACGGCGCGGGAGCTGGCCGCGCGTTCGGGCGTGTCCACTGCCATGATCAGCCGCATCGAGAGCGCCCAGGTGTCAGCGTCGATCAGCACCCTGACCGCGCTGAGCGCCGCGCTGGACGTGCCCCTGGTGCGCTTTTTCCGCGACACCGACGGGCGTCGAGGCGACTACACGGTGGTTCGTGCGGGCGAGGGGATCCGCTCGCGGCGGTTGGTCGAATCCCACGTACACGACTTCGAGAACCTCGCAGTGCACGTGCGACGCGACTTGCAATTCGAGGCACGCATCGTGACGGTGACCCGCCAGGCCTCGTCGCCACCCCAGTACGTCGGCCAGGGTGTGGTGTTCGTCCACATCCTGGCAGGCGAAGCGGTCTATGCGTGCGGTGAGGACACCGTGACCCTCGGTGTTGGCGACAGCGTGACACTCGACGCCGAGATGCGACACGGCTTCCAGGCGGTGCTCAGTGACACGCTGGTGTTCCTCACGGTCCAGTCGGAGCGCCGGCGGTGAGCACCTGCCCGTTTGCACGTGCCGGCGCCCGAAACCTGCTGATGGGCTGCGCCGGTATCGACCTCATGCGCGGGGCGCGCGTGCTGGTGGTGCGCGAGGACCCGGCCCTCGGGTGGTACGACGGCTACGCCGCTGACGCGGTCATCGCCGAGGCCGAGGCACTCGGCCTGACGGTCGATTGCCTGCACGTCGGCGCGCCGGACACCGAGACGCTCTCTTCGGTCGATGCGCACGTTCAGGCCTACGATGTCACGGTGTTCTTCGCCCGGCTTGGCGACCTTGACCGGTTTGCCGAACGACCTGAACACACCGTGCGGGTGATGGCCTACACACGCGATCACGCCATGCTCGGGTCCGAGTTCGGTACCACGCCACACGCCGCGATGCGCGAGCTCAAACTCGCAATCGACCGGCTGATGCTCGCCGCTGACGACATCCACGTGCAGTGCGGTCTCGGCACCGATTACCGCGGTCGCCTCGACACGGTCGCTCGTACCGCGCACCGTGACGTCAGCGTGCGCCGTTTTCCGCTCGGTGTGCCCCAGCCCACGTTGGCACAGCACTTCAGTGGCCGGGTGGCGGTTGCGCACCACCTGGTCAGCACCGGCACGCGCATCGACGCCTGGACCGTGCAACGGCTGCCCGACACCGTTGTCGCGTGCATCGACGAGGGCCGTATCCAGGGTTTCGATGGGCCGGCGTCGGCGTGTGAGATGGCCGAACTCCACCTGCGGCGGGTTGCGGAATTGGGCGGCCTGGACTGGCAGCGGGTGCATTCCTGGCACGCCGGCATCCACCCAGGCTGCGGCAGCGCGCACGCGCGGGGCATGGACCCGGACCGGTGGGCCAACACCGTGTTCTGCAACCCGCGGCTGTTGCACTTCCACAGCGTTGGCGAGAGCGCTCCGGGCGAAGTGAGTTGGGCGGTAACCGACCCGACGATTTCGCTCGACGGGCGCGCGTTGTGGTGTGAGGGCAGGCTGCAGGTGGAGGCGTTCGAGCAGACGCAGCACGTACTCGAGCGCTGGCCGCTGCTGTCGGAGTTGTGGTCGAAACCTGTCGCGTCGGTGGGCCTCGGCTAGGCGCGTGCGTGCGCCTGTGCCGCGGTGACATGCGATACACTCCCGCGCGAATGTCCAGACACGTGTGGAGTGCCCCATGGGCGAGGCCGGCGAGGATGCACAACCCCGACGCGTGGCGCACCCACCGTCAGCCCGCGTCAACCATCGGGTACCGCAGTGCGCAGCGAATTTCGAGCCGCTGTCGCCGCTGAACTGGCTCGACCGCAGCGCTGAGGTGTACCCGGCGCACACCGCCGTGGTCTACGGCGCGCGCCGGTTGTCGTGGGCCGACGTGCACCGCCGGGCACACGCCATGGCGGGGCAGCTGCAGCGCGGTGGTGTTCAGCCTGGCGACGTCGTGTCGGTCTTGGCTTTCAACACACCCGAGTTGTACGAAGCCCATTTCGGTGTGCCGCTGGCCGGTGCCGTGCTCAACGCCATCAACACACGCCTGGATGCGGACACGGTCGCCTGGATCCTCGACCACGCCGAGTCGAAACTGTGCCTGTATGACGCTGAGTTTCGTGAGACGGTGCGGCAGGTGGTGGCCGGTCTTGCGAACCCGCCTGTCCTGGTCGAAGTGATCGACGAGCAGGTCGCCCCGCCGGCTGCCGACCCCGTTGCGGGTGCGCTGGACTACGAACATTGGCTGGCCGACGCGGACCCGGGGTTTCGCGGTTATCTGCCGGCGGACGAGTGGCAGTCGCTTTCACTGAATTACACCTCCGGCACGACCGGCCGACCCAAGGGGGTGCTGTACAGTCACCGCGGTGCGCAGCAGCTGGCGCTGGGCAACGTGCTCGCCTGGGACCTGCCGCACCACCCGGTCTACCTCTGGACCTTGCCGATGTTCCACTGCAACGGCTGGTGTTTCCCGTGGACACTCGCCGCGGTGGCCGGCACCAGCGTCTGCCTGCGCGAAGTGCGTGCGGACCGGGTCTTCGACGCGATCGAACACGAGCGCGTCACGCACCTCTGTGGGGCGCCGATCGTGCTCGATACCCTTGCACGCGCGGTGGCCGACGGTGCGTCGCCGCCGACCGACCGGCGTATCGCGGTGATGACGGCGGCAGCGCCGCCGCCCGCGGCCACCCTCGCGGCTGTCGAGGCGGCAGGCTTCGACGTCACCCACGTCTACGGCCTCACGGAGGTCTACGGTCCGGCCGTGCTGAACGCCTGGCAGGATCGCTGGTCCGCGTTGTCGGGCGAGGAGCGCGCGGAGCTCAAATCGCGGCAGGGCGTCGCGTACCACGTCCAGGCGGCGCTCAAGGTCGCCGACCCGGACAGCGGCGTACCGGTGCCGCGCGACGGCGAGACCCTCGGCGAGGTCATGACCCGCGGGAATGCCACCATGAAAGGCTACCTCGCCAACCCCGAGGCGACCGAGGCCGCCTTCGCCGGCGGGTGGTTCCGCACCGGAGACCTCGGTGTCTGGCACGCGGACGGCTACGTGCAGCTCAAGGACCGCAGCAAGGACATCATCATTTCCGGCGGTGAGAACATCTCGTCCATCGAGGTCGAGGACGCGTTGCGGCGTCACCCGGCGGTTGCCCTGGCAGCGGTGGTGGCCAAACCGGACGACACCTGGGGCGAGGTCCCCTGCGCCTTCATCGAGTTGTTGCCGGGGGCCAACGCGGACGCCGAGGCCCTCGATACACACTGTTTGTCGGTGCTGGCCCGGTTCAAACGGCCACGGGCGTACGTGTTCAGCGAGATTCCCAAGACCTCGACCGGCAAGGTCCAGAAGTTCGTGTTGCGGGAGCGCGCGCGGGCCCTCTGACGCGGTTCCGCAGGCGGTGTCGCGGTCTGCGCAGTCTGCTTTGGTGTGGCGCCACGGGCGGAACGGAGCCGGTTGACTGAACGGGTGCGCGGCATCGGTGGCCGCGTGGCGCTGTTTTGCACCTCGAACCGTCAAGCGCGGCGCGTTTTGGCCGATCCACTGTCAAGACGGTGAGCAGGGTTTGGCAATCAGTGAGCGGCGACGACGCCAGTCATCTCTTTTTTGTGCTCGATGGGGCAAGCGGGCGCGTGGTCGACGTGGCCGAGGACCTCGCGCGCATGCTCGATCAGCCACTCGATGCGCTGATCGGACAACGCTGGGATGAATTGCTTGATGTCGAACAGCCTGATTCCCTGAGCTCGGCCGCAAGTGGCGCCGACTCGACCGCGGGCGCCGGTTGGGTGGGTGCCTTTCGGCAGGGCGACCGTGTCACACCACCCCACGCCTTTCGCGCCGCCCTGAACGCCGACGGGGATCGGCTGTACATCAGCGTGACCCCACTTGAGGCACCCGAGCGCGGCACGTCCGTCGCCGAGGCGCCAACGCCGGGGTCCGACCCGGGTGGCGTGGCTAGCGTGGCCACCACGCCCTCGTCGTCCGCCGAACTCAGCCAGCAGTTTTTCCACATGTCCGAGCACCTGCTCGGGGTGCTGGATGCCGACGCCAACATCGTGTTGGCCAACCCGTCCTTCGTGAAAGCCTCGATCCTCCCTGCCGATCGGATCACCGGCACGCCGGTGCGCTCTGCGTTGCAGATGCAGGACGCGGAGACCCTGGAACAGGCCGTCCGGCGACTGAGCCAGTCCGACGGTGCGGAGAAGATGTCCGTCCGTGTGACGCGCGAAAGCGGTGTCCACGTGCTCTCGGTGCGCCTGCGTTCAGAGCCGGGTGCGAGCGAGGTCTTCCTGGCCGCACACGACGTCACCGAGGAGCACCGTCTCAACGAGCAGCTGGTCGACCGTGCCACGCGAGACCAGCTCACGCGTCTCGCCAACCGGGAGGCCTTCAACGCCGAACTCGAGCGCGCGGTGGCCGAGGCCGAGCCGCTCGCGATGATCATGCTGGACCTCGACGATTTCAAACGCGTCAACGACAGCCTCGGCCACAGCGTCGGCGACGAACTGCTGGCGATCACGGGGCACCGCATCGTCAACGTCGTGCGTCAGAGTGACCTGGTGGCGCGGTTCGGGGGCGATGAATTTCTGATTCTGCTGCGCGACATAGCGTCGCCGACCGACGTCGAACGCATCGCCGAAAAGATCCGACTCGCGTTGTCGCTGCCGTGCATGATCGGCGGGCGCAAGATCCACGTGACCACCTCGATCGGCGCGGCGATGGGCCAGGGCGGTTCACACGACGCCGAGCGGTTGTTCTACGAGGCCGACGCGGCCGCTTACGAAGCCAAACGCCTCGGCCGCAATCGGTGGATCCTGTTCGACCAGCAACTCGACAGCGCCCTGCGCGAGCAGGCGGCGATCGAAGTCGAGCTTCAACACGCGATCAGCAACAACGGCATCGTGCCGTACGTACAGGGCATCCACTCGGTCGACGGCACGCTGCGCGGTGTGGAAGTGCTCGTGCGCGTCCGGTCGGTCAGCGGCAAGATGCTGAGCCCCGGCCATTTTCTCGACGTGGCGCGTCAGCTCGGTCTGCTGACCAAACTCGGTGAACACGTGTACGACTCGGCGCTGGAGCAGCTGGCGCCGTGGCTCGCCGAAAACCCGAATTGCACTGTCAGCCTGAACGCCGACCCGCGCGAGATTGTCGCACCGGGCTTTGCCCGTATCCTTCGGCGTGTGATCGTCAAACACCGCGTGGAGCCGCGGCAGATCTACCTCGAAGTGACCGAGACCGGCATCCTCGCTGCCGCGGGACTCGGGGGCAAAGTCATCGCCGAACTGCGCGAGATGGGCATCCGCATCGCGATTGACGATTTTGGTACCGGGGCATCGTCGCTCGGGTACCTGCGCGACCTGATGATCGACCGAATCAAGATCGACCGGACCTTCGTCACAAACCTGCATCTGAACCCGTCGAACGCCACGATCACCGAAACCGTGATTCGTCTCGGCGAAGCGCTGGGCATCAATGTGGTCGCCGAGGGCGTCGAATCGCAGCGAGAACTGGATCACGTCGCGTCGCTCGGCGCGCCTGCGATTCAGGGGTATTTCTTTCACAAGCCCGAATCGATTTCGGATTTTCTCGCCGGTCACGGCGACGCAACGCTCGCGAAAACCGGCTGAATGTGACGCAGCCCGCGCGAGGCGTCGCGTTTTTGTGATGTACCGCATTCGCCGCGGAGAGCGCGGCCGTATGCTATGTCAGCATGAGTATCGACGTAGACACCACGCTCGCGCCACCCGCTGAAAGCGCCCTTGTCTGGGGTGCGAACGCGGCTGCGGATATCGTGTTTGCCGACGCGCTCGATGCCTATCTTGCGCTGCACAGCAGCACCACGCGAGCAGTCCAACGCGACGACCTCGTCCACCTGGTGTTTGTCAGCCACGGTGCGGTGACGCTGTCCACGGCGGGCGGCAGCAACACGATCGAAACCGGCCAGGTGGTGATCCTGCCCCCGGATCTTCAATTTGCTCTGAGCGGCGGCAGCGCCGCGCGGGGGACGGTGGTGGCTGTGCCGGTCGACATCCTGCGGCGCTCGGCGACGACGTCTGCGGCGGTGCACACCTGCCTGAGTGCGCACGACGCGCTGTGGCTTGCGCCGGCCGACACGGTCGCGACGGCACGCGCCTTCGACACCTTGCGCACGGCCACGCGGGTCATCGCGCGTGCCTCCGACCTCGCGGTCTACTCCGCGCTCTACGCCGTGCTCGATGACGTCGCGCGCGCGATGCAGGCGCTGCCCGGCGGGACGACCGATGCCGGCGACGCGGCGGAGCGAGTCGCCACGCTGTTCGTTTCGCTGATCGAGCAGCACTACCGGTCGCAGCAACCGCTGACGGCCTACTGCGATCTGCTCGGTGTCACCGAGCGCGCACTGCGCCGTGCCACCCACCGTGTGCACGGTCAGACGCCCTTGCAGATGATCCACGCGCGAACGGTGGTCGAGGCCAAACGGCTGTTGCGGTTCACGCACGTCAGCGTGGCCGACATCGGTGCTGCGCTCGGCTTCGACGACCCTGCCTACTTCAACCGCTTCTTCAAGAAAGCCGTTGGCGATTCACCGCGGGCCTGGCGGATCTGGCGCAACAGCCTCTGAGCCGCGCCAGCGCCGACCAATGCACGGCATTGGGGCGCACCCATCCGGTGTAAACCTTTGTCAAGACCGCGGCGCCGGCGCGCAACTTGAGTAGACTTCCAGTGAACGCGACCGCGTGTCCGGGCGTCCAAGCCCCCGGTGCGCCGGCGGGCACGGGACTGGGAGACTCATCGAACTCATGCGATTTCTATTGCGCGCGCTCTCTGGCGTGTTCCTGCTCGCGCTGACCCTGGGCCTGTTGGTGCTCGGGGTGGGTGTGCTCATCCAGGCGGACGCGGACAGCGACGGTCGCCGCGATGGCCGGCCGGCACAGGAACGCGTCTACACCGTGTCAGTGACGCCAGTGGAACCGACGACGCTCGCCCCGGTGTCCCGGGCTTTCGGTCGGTTGCAGAGTTGGCAAACCGCCGACGTGCGGTCCGCCAGCGCGGGCACGGTCACGGCCATCGGCGACGCGGTGCGCGATGGAGGGCGCGTGGCCCGCGGAGACCTGTTGTTCGAGATCGACCCGGTGATTGCCGAGAACACCCTGGCGAGCCGCGAAACCGACGTCGCCGAGGCGCGAACCGAACTCACCGACGCGCAACGCGCACTCGAGCTCAGCGTCGAGGAGCTGACGGCTGCAGAGTTGCAGCACCGGTTGCGCGAGCGGGCGCTGGCGCGGGCGCGCGACCTGAAGCGGCGCGGCTTCGACACCGACGCGGGCGTCGAAGCCGCCGAACTGGCCCTGGCCAGTTCGTCACAGTCGCTGGTCACCCGCAAGCAGGCGATTGCCCAGGCGGAGGCACGCGTGGCGCGCGCCGAAATCGGCATCGAACGTCGCGTGTTGGCACGCGATGCTGCGCTGCGCGACCTCGAGGACACGCGCATCCTCGCGCCGTTCGAGGGGGTGCTCAGTGAGGTCGACGCGGTGGTCGGTCGGCGCGTCGGCGCCAACGAGCGCCTGGCGACCTTGATCGACCCGACTGCGCTCGAGGTGGCGTTCCGCGTCTCGGTGGAAGCCTTCGCACACCTGGTCGACGCGCGAGGCGAGGTGCTCAGGCAACCGTTGACGGTGGAATTCGAGATGGGTGCACGCGACATCCAGTTGCAGGCGCGCATCTCGCGAATCAGTGCCGAGGTGGGCGACGGTCAGTCCGGCCGGCTGGTCTACGCCGAACTGCAGCCACCGTTGCCCGGCGCCCTCACCGTGGGCGACTTTGTCACGGTGGCCATCGAGGAACCGGCGCTGAGCGGCGTCGCGCTGATCCCGCGTGCCGCCGCGACCGACGACGGTCGTGTGCTGGTGGTTGACGACGAAGACCGGCTGGTCGAGCTGCGCTCGAGGGTTGAACGCCGACAGGGTGACAGCCTGATCGTCTCCGGTTTGCCCGCGGACGCGCGGTTGGTGTTGGCCCGGACCGCGCAGCTTGGTCCTGGTGTGCGTGTCAAGACAGTCGGGCCCGACCGGCAGATCGAACAACGCGAAACCGTCAAACTGACCGAGGCACAGCAGGCCCGGTTGCGGGCTGCCATCGGCAACAACACCCGTATGCCGGCCGACGTCAAGGCGCGGCTGCTCGAGCGCATCGACAGCGGCGAAATCAGTGCGGCGATGTGGCAGCGTTTCCAGAACCGCATGGGCGGCGGGGCAGGGTCTGCAGCCGGCAGCGGTGACGGCGACACCATCGCCCTCGACGACGCCCGTCGCGCCCGCTTGCGCGACGCGGTCAACGCCAACACCGATCTGCCCGAGTCGGCACGCGACCGCCTGCTCGAGGCCTTGGAACAACCGCGTGTGCCGGCGGCCATGGTCGAACGCATCGAATCGCGGCTGGGGCAGTCCTCGTGATCTCGATGCGCGAGGAAACCGGTGGCGTGCTGTCGTATTTCACGCGCCATGCCACCCTCGCAAACCTGTTGTTGCTCGTCATGCTGGTGTCGGGTTTCTACGCGGCAACCCAGATTCGGGCGCAGTTCTTCCCCGACGTGGTGGTGGACGGCGTCTCGGTCACGGTGCGCTGGGACGGCGCCGGTCCGGAAGACCTCGACCTCGGCGTGGTCGAGGCACTCGAGCCCGCGTTGCAGGGTGTCGAGGGTGTGACCAACAGCAGCGCACGGTCGGTCGAGGGCAGGGCGGTGATCGACCTCGAGTTCGAGCCCGACTGGGACATGTCACGTGCCGCTGAGGACGTCACCACCGCAGTCGATGGCGTGACCACCTTTCCCGAGGGCATCGACGACCCCATCGTCAAACGGGGTGCCTGGCGGGATCGGGTGACGGATATCGTTCTGCACGGTCCGGTGACGCGCGAGCAGCTCGGCCAGTTTGCCGACGAATTCGTGCAGCGGCTGTTCCGCCTCGGTGTGACACGCACGACCGTGCGTGGCGTCGTCTCGCCCGATATCGAGGTCACGGTGCGCCAGGCGACCCTGATGACGCACGACATCAGTTTGGCGGATATCGCGCGTGTGATCGGCGAGTCGGTGGAATCCGATCCGGCCGGCGAAACGCGCAGCGGCGATGCCCGAATTCGCAGCGGGGTGGCCAAACGCTCGGTCGCAAGCATCGGCGATGTGGTGGTTCGGGCGCAGCGTGACGGCGACAGCCTGTTGTTGCGCGATGTTGCCGAGGTGGGTTTGGTGCGTGGAGCCGACGGTCGCGAGTACTTCGTCGGCGACAACCCGGCCATGTCAGTGCGGGTCGACCGCGCCGACCAGGGTGACGCGATCGAGATGCAGGCGGTGGTGGAGGACGAGGCGCAGGCCTTCCAGGCGCTGTTGCCGGAGGGCGTGCGTGTCGAGCTGATCCGCACCCGGGCCGAGGCAATTTCACAGCGACTGAGTCTCCTGATCGACAACGGCCTGCTGGGCCTGGCACTGGTGGTCGGCCTCTTGTTCCTGTTCCTGTCTGCGCGCACGGCGTTTTGGGTGGCCGCGGGCATACCGGTGGCAATGATGGCGGCGATCGCCCTGATGCACCTCTCGGGCATCACACTCAACATGATCTCACTGTTCGGTTTGATCATCTGTCTCGGTATTGTTGTCGACGACGCCATCGTCGTCGGTGAACACGCGGATTTCCGTGCGAGGCAGCTCGGGGAGAGCCCGACACTGGCTGCGGTCAACGCGGCCCGGCGCATGTCTGCACCGGTGGTGTCCGCGACGATCACGACGGTGATCGCCTTCTTCGGTCTCACGGCCATCGGCGGGCGCTTCGGCTCGCTGATTGTCGACATCCCGTACACGGTGATCGTGGTCTTGCTGGCATCGCTCGCCGAGTGCTTTCTGATCCTGCCCAACCACATGCGTCACGCGCTCACCGCGGTGGATCAGTCTGCCTGGTACGACGCACCGAGCCGTGCCGTCAACCGCGTCTTCAACCGGTTCCGGTTGCGCGTGTTCAAACCCACCATGGCTGTGCTGATGCGTGCGCGCTACCCGGTTGTGGCGGCCTGCTTCGCTCTGCTGGCGGCGTCGGTAGCGTTGCTCATTCGCGGCGATGTGCCGTGGCGTTTTTTCAATGCGCCGGAACGCGCCTCGGTCTCGGCCAACCTCGCCATGTTGCCCGGGGGGACGCGTGAGGACACCCTGGCAATGGTGCGCGAGACGCAGCGGGCTGTCGAAACCGTTGGCAAGGAACTCGAAGCCAAGCACGGCACGAACCCGGTTGCGTTTGTCGTCGCAGAGGTCGGTGGTACGACGGGTCGCGGACTCGCGAATCAGGAAAACAAACTGCCTGAACAACTCGGCTCCATCGCCATCGAGCTCATCGACCCCGACGATCGCCCCTACAGCTCGGCGGTGTTTGTCAACGCCGTCGAGGAGGAGGTCGGCTCACACCCGCTGCTCGAGACCCTGGCGTTTCGCCGCTTTCGGTCCGGGCCCGGGGGGGATGCGCTCGATGTCGACCTGATCGGGGCGGACAGCCGCACGCTCAAGCGCGCGGCGGACGCGCTCAAGACGGCGGTCTCGGACGTGCCAATCGTCTCGGCCGTCGAGGACAACCTCGCCTGGGACAAGGTCGAGTTCGTGCTTGAGCTCACCGCGCGTGGCGAGGCGCTGGGCTTCAGCACCGAGGCAGTGGGGCGGGAGCTGTTCCAGCGACTCAACGGCGTGGTGGCCGCGGAGTTTCCGGTCGGGCCACGCACCGGTGAGATCCGTGTGCAGTTGACCGACACCGAAGCCGGCGGCGATGTGATCGGCACCACGTTGTTGCGCTCGCCGGGTGGCGACTACGTGGCCCTGAGTGACATCGTTCGGGTGCGCAGTCAGAACGGCTTCGCGTCGGTGCTGCGCGAGAATGGTGAACGGGTCGTGACCGTGACGGGCGATGTCAGCGAGGACGAACCCGAGGCCGCGTCGGCTTTCGACACGCGGCTGCGCGAGCGGATACTGCCGGCGCTCGAATCCGAGTTCGGTGTGCGTTGGCGCCTCAGCGGTCTGGCAGAGCAGGAGCGCAATTTTCTCGATGATGCGCGTACCGGCTTCCTGTTGTGCCTGCTCGGCATCTACCTGACGCTGTCGTGGATCTTCGCGAGCTGGTCTCGACCGCTCGTGGTGATGTCGGTGATTCCCTTCGGTCTCACCGGTGCGTTGTTCGGCCACTGGCACTGGGGTGTGCCACTGTCGATGTTTTCCGTGATTGGCCTGATTGGCATGACCGGTATCATCATCAACGACTCGATCATCCTCGTGAGCACGATCGACGAATACCTCGAGGACCGCGACTGGCGCACCGCGATCATCGACGCCGTTGTGGACAGATTCCGCCCGGTCCTGCTCACCACGCTGACCACCGTGCTCGGCCTGACGCCGCTGTTGTTCGAATCGTCGCAGCAAGCGCAGTTTCTCAAGCCCACGGTGATATCGCTCGTTTACGGGCTCGGCTTCGGCATGGTACTGGTGTTGTGTCTGGTGCCGGCGTTGGTCTGGATCCAGCAGGACGTTCATGTTTTCGGACGCGCACGGCAGCGTATGCTGCGAGGCAGCCGCGTGCCCGTGCGGGTTCGAGCGCTCCTTGGTGCAACGGTGGCCATGTCGCTCGCGATCATCGCGGCGACGGCTGGCACCTTCGCGGCCACCGGCGAGATGCAAGGCTGGCTACTCGGTGGCCTGGCCCGTGCGCTGCCCGATGCCTCGGCGACCGTGCTGGTGATGGGCGCGATGGTCGTCGGCCTCGCGTGTACGGTTGGGGCGGCGTACGTCGTCTCCAGCGTTGTGCCCGCCCGGTCGGCGGCGCGTGGCCCGCAGTGACGCGTGCAGCGTGGGTCTGAGGGCGCGTGCCCGCGGGCAGGGTGGCTCAGTCCTTGACGAACACTTCTCGCGGGGTGTTGCACAGACACTCCGCGCCGCTCTCGGTGATCAGGATTGATTCGGTGATCTCCAGGCCGCCGTCGTCGAGCCACAGCGCCGGCATGAAGTGGAACGTCATCCCGACCTCGAGCACGCTGCTGTCCCCCGCGCGAAACGACATCGTCCGTTCGCCCCAATCAGGGGGGTAGGACAGTCCGATGGCGTACCCGGCACGGCTGTCCTTGTGGAATCCAGCCCGGTTGAGTGCACGGTTGAAGGCGTTGGCGATGTCCTCGCACCGGTTTCCGGGTCTGGCTTCGGCAAGACCGGCTTCGATTGCCTCGAGCACCGCCGCCTCGGCCCTGCGGTAGCGGTCGGGTACACGGTTGAAGAACAGCGTGCGGGACTGCGGACAGTGGTACCGGCGGTGCACGCCGGCAATCTCGAAGAAGGTGCACTCGTTTGCCTGGATCGGTTTGTCATCCCAGGTGAGGTGGGGCGCGGTCGCGTCGAGGCCCGAAGGCGTCAACGGCACGATCGCGGGATAGTCGCCCCAGATGCCGTCTGTGCCGGCGATGGCGCTGCGGTAGATCTCGGCAACCAGCAGGTGTTTCGGCATGCCGGGTTCGGCGGTGTCGAGAATGCGTTGGTGCATGTGCTCGACGATGCGCGCAGCCGCCCGCATGCAAGCGATTTCGGTGTCGCTCTTGACGGCGCGCTGCCAATTGACGAGGCCGGTCGCATCGGCCAGTGTCGCGTTCGCGAGGCCGCTGCGCAATGCCTGGTCGGCCGCTGCGGAATAGTAGTAATTGTCAAGCTCGACCCCAAGCGTGCCACGCGCGAGGCCGCGCTGCTCGAGGACGGACGCGAGGTCGCGCATCGGGTGTTTGTCCGGGTTCTGCACACAGGTGTCGTCGTAACCAAGAATGTTGTCGGTGTTCATCCAGACCGTGCGTCGGGCGCCGAGCGCGTCCATGCCGCGGCCCCACCAGATCGGCTCGCCCGCCTGGCCGATCACCACGGCCTGGTGGGTGTAGAAACTCCAGCCGTCGTAACCGGTCAACCAGGCCATGTTGGACGGGTCGCTGACGATCAGCACGTCGATGTTCCGACGTTGCATTGCCGCGCGCGTTCGTGTCAGCCTGTCGTCGTATTCACGGCGCGTGAACGCGGGAATGGGGTGCGGCTGGTGTGTCATCTGAGTCTCTTCGGGGGGCGCCCGTGCGCAGTGTATCGCGCTGACCGCGACCCGTGCGGACGGGGGCATGGGGTGGTGTTTGCCTGACACCCTGACGCTGAGCCTGCTGCTCGCCGGCGCGGCGGCGGGCGGCTTCGTCAATGGCCTTGCCGGTTTCGGCACAGCGCTTTTCGCGCTGGGATTCTGGTTGCTCGTGCTGCCGCCGATTGAGGCCGTGGCCCTTGCTGCGAGCCTCTCCGTGCTCAGCGGCCTGCAGGGCGTCTGGGTGGTGCGTCACGGCATCGCCTACCGGCGGCTGGCGCGTTTCGTCGTGCCGGCGGTGCTCGGCTTGCCGTTGGGCGTCGCCTTGCTCCAGCACCTGGACGCGGGCCCGCTGCGGCGCCTGATTGCCGTGTTGCTGCTTGGCTATGGCGTGTGGTTTTCGATCCGGGCGCTGCCGCGCTGGCGTGGCGTGCCGCGGTGGGCAGACAGCGGTGTGGGATTCCTCGGTGGGTTGCTCGGCGGCATGGCCGGCCTGTCGGGCGCACTGCCGATGCTGTGGTGCAGCTTGCGTGGCTGGAGCAAATCCGAAACCCGTGGCGTGTTGCAGCCGTTCAACGTCGTCGTGCTGATTCTCGCGGTGGCCTACTACGGTGTACTGGGTCACCTGGACACGGCGTTCCTCGTCAAACTGGCAATCAGCCTGCCTGCCACCTTGGTCGCGGCCCAGCTCGGCATCGGTCTGTTCAATCGCCTCAGCGACGCGCAGTACCGCCGTTTGCTGGTCTCGTTGATGGTGTTGTCCGGTCTCGGCTTGCTGTTGCGAGAGGGCGTCGGTTGATTCCCTCCCGGGTCCGGCTCAGCCGTCGTCAAGCGCGACGTCGGTCAGCTCGATCAACGGCGTTTGCCGCAAGGTCGGCATCGGGTAGTCCGGGGTTTGCCGCAGAAACGCCAGTGAGAAGTCCGGGTCCAGTCGGTGCAGTCGACGCAAGGTCTTGCGCGCCAGGTCCGGTTGCCCTGTGGCGATGTACAACGCGTAGAGGTGTTGCAACGGCGCCTTGAAATCCGGCGAACCGAGTAACGCGCGCTGTGCCCACTGAATCGCCTCGGCGTGGTCACCCTGTCTGAGGTGGGCAATCGACAGAAATTGGCTGCACCAGTTGTACATCGGGGTGTGGCTGCCGAGTTGCACGCCGCGTGTCGCCAGGCGCAGCGCGTCGGTGATCCGGCCGCTGTGCAACCGACACACCGACGCACACACGTTTGCCATGGCGAGCCCGGGGTTGAGGGCCAACGCGTCTTCGGCCATCGCCGAGGCGGCGTCGAGGTCCTGCTCGAGGAACAGCGTCGGTTGACTCAGCAGGGCCAACACCATCGGGTTGCGAGGGGCTTCGGACAAGGCGGCGTTGGCCAGGGCGCGGAACCGCGCGACCGTGTCGGCCTGGGTCAGGTGGGACGCTTCGAGGTGCACGAACAACAAGACAAGCGCGCGCCAGGCCTGCTGGGTGGGGTGGGGCCGGAGGGCGTGTGCCTGGTCCAGCAGCCGTTGGCTCTCCATCAAGTGCGCCGGCACGAAACTGAACATCAGCCGCACGGCCTCGCCGACGAGGTGGTCCGCGCGGGCGTGCAGGTTGGTGGACCGCTCGGGAGTCCACAGGGCTTTGAGCACGTGATCGCAGGCCGCGTGCGCGATCGCGTAGAGCGGTGTGTCGTCCGCGGTCACGGCCGCGTCCGCTGCGTCGAAACTGCCGCGCCAGAGCAATTCCCGACCGCCCGCGCGCTTGAGCGCCAGTGCGTAGGCGCGCGTGTCGTCCGCGCGGTAGGGCACGATTTGCAGCAGCAGGTCGTGCGGACTGCGTTGCTGCACACCGGCGTCGTGGTATTCGATGCACTGCAGCGGTGTCTGGGCAGCCAGCGTACTCAGAATCTGGGTCTGAAGTCGGTCGACGTGTCGGTTGAGTTCGATGTCTTCGTCAACCTGCACCCAGAGTGTGCGACGGCCCGAATCGCCTGGGTGTGTGGGGTCGGCGTCGGGTTGCGCGCGGTCCCGGTCGCGCTGGCGCTCGGCCTCGAGCCAGAGCCCGAAGGCTGGCGCCTGCAAGGTGATGCCCTCGAGCAAGCTGCCGTGGTCCCGGTTTGCGGGGGCCCGGGCGAACGCGAACAGGGCGGTGTCCAGCCAGACCTCACTGTGGCTGGTTTGCAACAGGTGTCGGGCGGGTGTCCGCGAGCGTGCGAGGTGTTTGCGAATGGCCGTGAGGCAGGAGCGCAGCGACATCTGGCGTGAATGCGGTTCCGACGTCCAGAGCATGGACTCGATCTCGCGCCGCGCCATGCGGGCCTCGCTGTTGCGGGCCAGCAAGCCGATCAGCGCGCGGGCGTGTTTCCCACTCGGCGTCAGATCGACGCCGTCCGAGTCGATCAGTGCGATTGTACCGTGGAGCTGAAGTGTCGCCTGAGCCATCTGCTGCCGCTGCCACCCGGGTTGGCTGTGTGTTGTCGCTGCGGTCCGGCGGTCCGGCGGTCCGGCGCACCGGCGGCCTGGAGCACCAGCGCACAGGCGCACCGGTTGCGTCAGCGAAATCCTACACCGGAATGGGCCTGGGAACCGGGTCGGGTCGACCGGCTACCGGCCCCGGACAGCCGGGGTCACGGGTTCACTCGTCGAAGTGGATGATGCGCTTGTCGCAGGTGTAGCCGAGCACGCACTGGCGGGTGTCCTGCGCCCGCCAGGTGGAGCGCACCGCGTCGTGCGTGAAACTGTCGCAGGCGTCGCGTGACGCGTGTACCGTCAACTGTCCAAACCGCACCTTGAAGGTGAGTTTGCCCTCGTCCTTGACACGCTCAATCAGGCTAGCGCAACGGTAGTCGCGGGAGTGCAGGGTGTCGGCGTGGACAACGGGTAGCAGCGCACCGGTCGTCAACACCGTGGCCGCGAGCAGGGATCGCAGTGGAGTGGGCATGGCTGGCTGTCCTCGTGACCGACGCGACGCTGCGCCTGTTTACAAAGACCGGTTTTCATGGCTTCGGTTCCGGTCTGCTCGACCGTGCGGGTCTCTACCTACCCGCCGATGAAACCGCCGGACTGCCGGTGCCATAGCGCGGCGTAGTGTCCGCCGCGCGCCACCAGTTCCTCGTGGGTGCCGGTTTCGACGATCCGGCCGTTGTCGATGACCACGAGGCGGTCCATGCGGGCGATGGTCGACAAGCGGTGCGCGATGGCGATCACGGTCTTGCCGCGCATCAACGCGTCGAGGCTGTCGGATATGGCGGCCTCGACCTCGGAATCGAGTGCCGACGTGGCCTCATCGAGCACGAGTATCGGTGCATCCTTGAGCAGGACACGGGCGATCGCGATGCGCTGGCGTTGTCCGCCGGACAACTTGACGCCGCGCTCGCCCACGTGGGCCTGGTAGCCGGTGCGCCCCTTGGCGTCCTGCAAGGTGTCGATGAAGTCGACCGCCTCGGCCTGGTGTGCCGCCGCCGCGATCGCGGCAGCGCTGGCGTCCGGTTTGCCGTAGCCGATGTTGTCCGCGACCGAGCGGTGCAACAGCGAGGTGTCCTGGGTGACCACGCCGATCGCCGCGCGCAGGCTGCGTTGGCTCACGCGGTCGATGCGCTGGCCGTCGATCCGAATCGCGCCAGCGTCCACGTCAAACAGGCGCAGCAACAGATTCACCAACGTCGACTTGCCGGCGCCGCTCGTGCCGACCAGGCCGATCCGCTCACCGCCGGCGATCCTGAGGTCGAAGCGCTCGAACACGCCGGTCTGGCCGGGGTAGGCGAAGTCGACCGCGTCGAACTCGATCAAGCCCGCAGACAACGCGAGCGGCGTGGCGTCGGCCGCGTTGGTCACGTTCAGCGGCTTGGACAACATCTGCATGCCATCGAGCGTGGTGCCGATGTTCTCGAACAGGTGGTTGATCTCCCAGCCGAACCAGTGCGACATGCCCTCGATGCGCAACACCAGCCCGATGCTCACCGCCACGGCACCGGCGCCGACATCGCCCCGCAGCCACAGCCACAGTGCGAGCGCTCCGGACGCGATCAGCAGGGTCGTGTGGAGAAGGCTGAACGCCACCTCGTACACCGTGGACAGGCGCATCTGCTCGTCGACCGGCTTGCGAAATTCGACCATGCCCTCGCGGGCAAACGCGGACTCCCGCGCCGCGTGGGAAAACAGCTTGACCGTCGTGATGTTGGTGTAGGCGTCGGTGACGCGGCCGGTCATGTTGGAGCGTGCATCCGACTGAGCCTCGGCGATGCGCGCGAACCGCGGCACGAAGTAACGCATGCCGGCGGCGTAGGCGATCAACCAGACGCCGAAGGGCAGCGCGAGGCGCCAGTCAAGTTGCGCGACCACGACGAAGATGCCGGTCACGTAGGTCAGCACGTAGACAAACACGTCGGTCAGCTTGGTCGCAACGTCGCGCACCGAGAGCGCGGTCTGCATGAGCTTGGTGGAAATCCGCCCGGCGAATTCGTCCTGATAGAAGGCCGCACTCTGGCGCAGCAGGTAGCGGTGAAAATGCCAGCGCAGGCGCGCCGGGAAATTGCCGTAGATGCCCTGGAACATCGTCAGGTTGAACAACGCCGACACGATCGGTAGGCACACGGCCGCTACCGCTGCCAGCGCGAGCATCGGGCCGTAGGCCTCGAGCAAGGTCGCGGGGTCGTGTTCAACCAGCGCGTCGACGAGGTGACCGAGGAAGGCAAACAACCAGATTTCGATCGCACCCGCGGCACAGGCGAGCGCCGACACAGCGGCGAACACGCGCCAGTGCGGGCGAATGAAATACAGCACGAAGGCCGAGAGCCGGTTGGGCGGCTGCGCTGCCTCGTCCTCGGGGAACGGCTCGATCAGCGATTCGAAGTAGTCGAACACTCGACGCACGGCGCACCGCCACGGAAACGGGAAAGTTGCCATTGTCGCACAGCGCTCGTGCGGCGCGTGTGCCGTGTGTTTAGTCAGAGGTGGTCGCGCAACAGCGTGCCACACGCGTCCGGCGGTGGCGGACAGCCCACGGCGGTGCACAGGGTGTGGACCATCGCCTGATTGGATGTCACAACAGGTTTGCCAAGGGTGGCCTCCAGCGCCTCGACAGCTTCGACCGACCGCATGTCGGTGCACGAGAGCACAATGGCCTCGGCCTCGGGGTGGTCCGCCGCACACCCGAGCGCGTACACCTCGGCTGGCGTGAGCTCCCCCTGGCCGTAGTTGTCGAGGGCGCGGCCGATGTCGTGGCACCTCACCGTCTGCACGCCTGCGTCGGCGAGAAACGCCGTCGCCTGGGTGTTGATCTCACCGAGGTAGGGGGAGGCGAAGCCGACGCGTCGGACCCCGAGGGTGTGCAGCGCCGCCACCAGCGCGCCGGCCGCGGTGATCGACACGGCGCCGCAGCGCTCGGCCAGGGTGGCCGACAACGACTGATCAAATGCCCTTCCGTGCGTCAGCGTGGCCGACGTGCAGCCGTACAGCACCGCGTGGGGCCGCACGCCCGCGATCAACCGAACCGGTTCGTCCACGGGCGAGGCGCCGAGACCGGCCATTTGGTCGGCACCCGGAATGGCCTCGCTGTCGTAGCCGCCCAGGCGCGCGCTGTGCAAGGTCGCACCCGGGGGTTTCAGCCGCACCATGTCCGGTTCGAAGTTGGTGTTGGTGAACGGCACCAACAGGCCGATGCGCAGCCCCCCGCGCGAGTCGATGTCGGTTGGTGCGGTCATGACAAGCTGTCCTCGATGGCGGAGAGTACGGTCGAGATGGTCGGGGGGTCGGCGACCGTGATGCGCAGGCAGTGGCTGAGCCCGTAGCCGCCGAGGGACCGCGCC
Source organism: Pseudomonadota bacterium (assembly GCA_039196715.1). Classification (NCBI taxonomy): domain Bacteria; kingdom Pseudomonadati; phylum Pseudomonadota; species Pseudomonadota bacterium. The sequence goes on along the minus strand of JBCCUP010000027.1, from coordinate 13,679 downwards.
TGCACGCCACACGACCGCAGGGTGGTGTCGGCACGCGTGCAGGTCTGTGCGTCGGCGAACGGCACCAGCACGAAGTTGGTGTGGCTCTCGGGCGCGGCCAGGCCGAGCGCTCGCACGCCGTCGCACAGTTGGGTGCGCGCCGCACGCGTTGCGGCGACAACGGTCTCGAGGTGGTTCGCGTCTTGTATTGCGGCCGCCGCTGCCCGTTGGCTCGCGCGGGACACGTTGTTCGGGTTGAGCAGTTTGCGCACCTCGGCCGCCAGCGAGGCGTGCAAGGCGCACCAGCCGACGCGTGCCCCGGCCAGGGCGTAGGCCTTGGAGAAGCTGCGGGTGACGACCGTGTCGCCACGCTCGATCAGGGGCCAGAGCACCCCGCCGTCGGCCGGTGCGAATTCGCCGTAGGCCTCGTCCACCACGAGCAGCACGTGGTCGGGCAGGGCCGAGCGCAGCCGGATCAGCTCACGTGGGGGCACGTGGGTGCCAGTCGGGTTGCCGGGGTTGGCGACGAAGACGATGCGGGTGGTGTCCCGCACTGCGTCGAGCAGCGCGTCGACGTCCACCCGGTAGTCCGGCTCCGGCACCGACAGGCGCTCGCTGCCGGCGTGCCGGCACGCGGTGGCAACGTAGGCGTAGCTGTAGTCGCTCGCCAGCACGGTGTCGCCCGGGCCGCTGAACGCCCGGATCACGGCGCCAAGCAACTCCATCGACCCCGAGCCGCACAGCAGGTGGTCGGGCGGCAGGCCGTGCACCCCGGCGATGGCGGCGCGCAAGGCCGTCCAGTCCGGGTCGGGGTAGAGGGCGTGCGCGGTGTGGCCGTCGGCAAGCGCGGCGAGCGCAGCCGGGCTCGGCGGCCAGAAACTCTCGTTCTGGGCGAGCGAGAATGCGTCGCTGTCGAGGTCGGTGAGGGCGTAGGCGGCCATCGCCGCGACCTGTGGTGTGGGACGGATCACGGGGCCTCCGTGCGGCCGTACACGGCCGCGGCGGTATCGGGGTTGACCAGGCCGTTTCTGAGGTCGCGCTCGAGGTCGGCCGCGCTGCGTTGTGACGGCGGGCCATAGCCGCCGCCACCGGGCGTGTCGAACACCAGGGTTTGGCCCGGTTCGATGCGCAGTTCGCCCTTGCCGGGGAAATCGGCGTCGGCGCCATCGAGTCGGATGCGGCCCGGTTCACCGTCGAGGCCACCGGCGCGGCCAGCGGCCGGGTGTTGCACCCGTTCGACCGAGAGGTAGGCGATCACGGCGCCGCCGCCGGACGGGGTGAGGCGGATGCGTTGGCCGAGGCCGCCGCGGAAGCGGCCCGCACCGCCGCTGTCGGGGCGCAACTCGCGTTGCTCGATGCGCACCGGCGCGACCGCCTCGGTGATTTCCACCTGGCTGCCGAACACCCCGCTCGGAAACGCTGTCGCCGACAGGCCATCGAGCTGCGGCCGGGCGCCGGTGCCGCCGTTGTGAACCAACTCGACGGCGAAGGCGTGCCCGCCGTCGCGCGCCACCTCGGGTGCGCTGCGCAGTGGCAGGTCGTACATGCACGACGCGCCCTCGGCTGGCACCGCATCCGGCAACGCCTGGTGCAAGGCGCCGTACACCAGGTCCGGCATCATCTGCCCGAGGGTGTGGCGCATGGCGACCGGTGCCGGCCGCTGGGCGTTCAGAATGCACCCGGCGGGACCGACCACGCGGAACGGCGCGAGGCTGCCGGCGTTGTTCGGGATGTCCGGGCCGACGATGCACCGCAACGCGAACACGGCGTAGGCGGTGGCGTAGTTGAGTGGCACGTTGATGCCTCTCTCCGAGCACCCGTCGGTGCCGTCGAAGTCCAGCGTCATGTCCGCGTCGGTCACGGTCAGACTCGCGGCGAGCGTGATAGGCCGCTCGTAGCCGTCGACGCGCAGCGCGTGGTGGTAGGTGCCGTTCGGCACCGCGCGAATAGCGGCCTCGGTGCCGGTGAGCGAAGTGCTGATGATGTGCTCGGCCAGCGGGTCGAGCGTGTCGAGGTAGAATTCGCGCAACAGCAATTCGAGTCGGGCCACGCCGGCTTCGCAACAGGCAATCAACGCGTAGATGTCGCCCTCGTTGGCCACCGGTTCGCGCGAGTTGGCGCGTACGATGTCCATCAGCAACGCGTTCAAGTGCCCGCGGTCGACCAGTTTGCACGGTGGCACCAGCAAGCCCTCGTCGAACACGTCGCTGCCCTCCGGGCCCATGCCTTTGCCGCCGAGGTCCACGAGGTGCGAGGTGCAGCTGCTGAAGCCGATCACCTCGCCGTTGTGAAAGGCGGGCATCAGCAGCAGAAAGTCGTTCAGGTGGCCCGAGGCGAGCCAGGGGTCGTTGGTGAGGTAGATGTCGCCCGGTCGCATGGTGGTCGTCGGAAAGTGGGCCATCAGCGCGTGCACGGCTTCCGCCATGGTGTTGATGTGGCCAGGGGTGCCTGTGACCGCCTGTGCCAGCATGCGACCCGAGCGGTCGAAGAGGCCGGCCGAGATGTCACCGCACTCGCGCACGATGGGGCTGAACGCGGCCCGGATCAGGGTTTGTGCCTGCTCCTCGACCAGGGCGAGCAAGCGGTTCCATTGCACTTGCAGCAGTGCAGACGATGTCGAAGCGGCCATGTCAACGGGCCTCCCGTGTGAGCACCAGGTTGCCGAACGCGTCGACCTCCGCGCCGAAGTCGGCACTGACCAGGGTGGTGGTTTGGGGTTCGACGACCAGCGCCGGTCCGGTGATCCGGTGGCCGGGCGTCAGCGCGTCACGGTTGACCACGAGCGCCTCGACCGGGGTGTCGTTGAGGTCGCACCGGAGTGTGGTGGTGGTACCGTTCGGTGTGCTGTGGGTTGCTGCGTCAGTCGCCGCCTGGCGCTCGCTCGCCTCGTCGAGCGCGCGCGTGCGCACCGTCACCGACCAATTGAGTATCTCGATCTGCATGCCTGGCACAGGGCGGCTGTATTGCGCCGCGTATGCTGTGTCGAAGGCGTTGCGCACGGCGCCCAGGTCGGTGTCGCGCAGCGGCCGATCGGGCAGCGCGATTTCGATCTCGTGCCCCTGACCGTGGTAGCGCAGGTACGCGATGCGGCTGACGTCCACCGCGGCACCGGGCGCGCCGGCGTCAACCACCGTGCGTGCGTCGCCGATGAGTTCGTCAAACAGGTGGTTGACGGTGTCGAGGTCGAGCGTGTCGAGCAGTCCGTACTGGCTGCGCACGATCTCGAACGACACCGGTGCGTGGAGAAAGCCCAACGCCGACCCGACACTCGGGTCGGGTGGGACGACGATGCGGTCGACACCCGCTGCGCGGGCCACACGCGTCGCGTGCAACGGGCCGTTGCCGCCAAACACGATCATCGTGCGGACACCGAGGTGTTTGCCGGATTCAACGGCGTGCATACGGGCCGCACTCGCCATGTTTTCGTCAACCACACGGCTGATGCCGTAGGCGGCCCGGGCTGCGGCATCCGCGCCAGCGAGGTCGAGGCTCGGCGCGATCTGATCGGCAATCACGCGTCGCGCCTTGTCGGTGTTCAGGGTGAGGCGCCCCTCGGCGAACCGGGTCGGGTCGAGGTAGCCGAGCGTCAGGTCCGCGTCGGTGACCGTCGGCGACACTCCGCCACGGTCGAACGCCACCGGGCCCGGTTCGCTGCCGGCACTCTCCGGGCCGAGTTGCAGGCGTCCGAGCCGGTCGATCGACGCGATCGACCCGCCGCCGGCGCCGATCTCGATCATGTCGATCACCGGGATGCGAACCGGCATGCCGCTGCCTTTGATGAAGCGGGCCTGGCGAGCGATCTCGAACTGCCGGGCGCGTTGCGGCGTACCGTCGATCAGGCAGAGCTTGGCGGTGGTGCCGCCCATGTCGAAAGACAGCGCGTGCGGGAGCTGCAGTTGGCGGGCAATGCGCTCGGCCAGCAGCGCCCCGCCGGCCGGCCCCGATTCCACCAGGCGAATCGGAAAGCGGGCGGCGGTGTCGAGGGTGCACATGCCGCCCCCGGCGGTCATCATCAGCACCGCACAACCGAGACCGGCCTCGTTGAAGCGCCGGTCGAAGTCGTGCAGGTAGCCCGACATCAGGGGCTGGATGTAGGCGTTGGCCACCGTGGTGCAGAGCCGATCGAACTCGCGCGCCTCCGGGCTCACGGCACTCGAGAGCGACACGTGCAGCCCCGGCCGGCGCCGCTGCACGGCGTCAGCCAGCTTCTCCTCGTGTTGCGGGTTGGCGTAGCTGTGCAGCAGACACACCGCCACCGCCTCGGCCTCGAGCGCGTCCAGTTGCACGATGACCGCGTCGATCGCCGCGTCGGTCAGCGGCCGCAGCACCTCGCCGCGGACCGACACGCGCTCGTCGACAGACAGGCTGCGGTGGCGGGGGACCAACAAATCCGGTTTGCGGAGGTTGATGTCGTACTGGCTGTAGCGCCGCTCGTAGCCGATCTCGAGGATGTCGCGAAAGCCCGCGGTGCAGACGGTCGCGACGCGGGCGCCGCGCCGTTCGATCAACGCGTTGGTCGCGAGCGTGGTGCCATGCACCATGCCGTCGACCGCGTCAAAGTGCAGGCCCGCTTCGCCCAACACGCGGGTCGCGCCGACCAGCGCGCCCTCGGCGGGCGCAGCGTGGGTGGTCAGTGTTTTGGTGGTGGCGAGGACAGCCCCGTCGTGCATCAACACCGTGTCGGTGAAGGTGCCGCCAATGTCTGAGGCCAATCGAAGCCCGGAAGCGTTGGTCACCGCAGCGCCCTCCGTTCGAGCCGGGGTGAATACCAGGGGAGACGTCCGCGTCACTCACGGGCGCGCGGCGGCCCGGCGTCAGCGGCCGACGAGGTCGCAGCCGGTGTGGCGGCGAATGCAGGGGTGGCGGTGGGGGGCAGCGGTGTGCATGCTGAAACGCCTGCGGTGGTGGCACGACAGTAGACCGCGACGCGGCGGCGCGTCAACTCCACCCGTGGCGCGGCAGGTCAGCGGTAGCGTTTGCGCGCTTCGGCGAGCAGGCCGGTGCCGACGCTGGTGTAGAGGTCGCCAGCGACGTGCCGAGCCGTCGGGAAGGCGCGTTGGCAGCAGTCGGCGATCAACGGCAAGGCGGTCGAGCCGCCGGTGGTGAACACCGTGTCGACACGGTCGTGCGTCAGGCCGGCCCGGGTCAGCGTTTCGTCCAGGGCCGCGAACACCGACGCGACCGCGTCGCCGATGGCTTCGTGCAACATCGGCCGCGTGAGATCACACGGCGGCACCGGCTCTGTGCCGGCCGGCAACAGCGTATCGAGTGGCACGGCGACCTGCTCGTGCTCGGACAAGGCGATTTTGGCCTGTTCGACCAGCGCCGCCAGGTGGTGTCCGCGGCGGTGTTTCAAGACGTCCAGCAACCGGTCCACGGGCCGCTTGTCCGACAGGTCGCGTTGTACCTGCACGAGCTCCCGTGCGATGTGGCGCTCGTACAACAGGTGGATGCGGTGCCAGGTGGCGAGGTCGAAGTAGTAGTAGCTCGGCATCACCATGCTCGGCCGTTGCGCGAGCGGCACGCCGCGGCCGAAGGTCGGCATGACACCGTGGACCGAAAGATTGCGGTCGAAGTCCGTGCCGCCGATGTGGACGCCGTGATTGGCGAGCACGTCGGCGCTGCGGTCGACGTCTGTGTGGCGGGCCGCCGAGAGCCGGATCAACGTGAAGTCGGAGGTGCCGCCGCCCACGTCGATGATCACGGCGAGCTCTTCACCCTGCACACGCGACTCGTAGTCGAGCGCGGCGGCGATCGGCTCGTACTGGAACGACACGTCGGTGAAACCCGCCAGGCGCGCGATCGTCGCGAGGTGCTCTTCGGCTGCCCGGTCGCGGGCCGGGTCGCTGTCGTTGAAAAACACCGGCCGCCCCATGACGACCGCGTCGAGTTCAGCCTGCCCGTCGAAGACGCGGTTGCCGGCCGCGCGCAGCCGCGTGACGAACAGGCCGATGATGTCGTCGTAGCTCAACGACCGACCGAGGACCTGGGTGTGCTCGCCCATGAGACCGGTGCCGAGCACGCTTTTCATCGACCGCATCAGGCGGCCCGGTTCACCGGCGGTGTAGCGCGACACCGCGCGGCGACCCACGTCGGTTGCGGTGTCCTCGAAACCGAAGAAGATCGCGCTGGGCAGGGTGGTATGAGTGACGCCCTGCGCGTCGGTTTCGAGCGGCACCATGGTCGGCGCGCCGTCCCTGAGCACCGCCAGCGTGGAGTTGGATGTGCCGAAATCGAGTCCACACAAGGCCATGGCGGGTCCGGGGTATCAAAGGGGGCCGCGAAATGCGGCCGCGCAGTGTACTCGCATCGGGGCTGGCATGCACCTCGTTTGCCGTATCATTCCATGTAAATACAGCTACGGCACAAGCACTCAATGCGTCTGCAGCCGAAGTCCTGCGGCACGGTAAAGCGCACGCGCAGCTCACACACACTGGGTCCGCTGTTGACACACCGCGAGATCGCTTTGTTACCGTCGAGGGCCGGGCCCGATGGAGTTCAGCCGTGGAGTACGCACCTGGTATCGATGACTGCCCCTTGCCGTACAGTCCCTTCAAAGCCTGCACGGTGCCGCGGCCCATCGGCTGGTTGCCAACCGTGTCCCCGGCCGGGGTACGGAACCTCGCGCCCTACAGCCAGTGGCAGAACCTGAGCTTCGACCCACCCATGGTGATGTTTGCGGCCAATCAGTACCCGGACGGCCGCCGCAAGGACACCGTCTGCAACGCCGAGCAGACGGGCTGGTTCGTCTGGAACATGGCGACCCGCGCGCTGCGCGACGCAGTCAACCGCTCGGCGATGGCGGTGCCGTCCGACGTCGATGAGTTTGCGCAGGCGGGGGTGACACCGACGGCGAGCGCGCGGGCGCCCGGTCCGCGTGTGGCCGAAAGCCCCTGCCATTTCGAATGTGAATACCTGTCGACCACGCGGCTACCAGGCAACAGCCCGGTCGGTTGGGTCGACGTGGTGTTCGGCCGTGTCGCCCTGATTCACGTCGACGACCGCGTGCTGCTGCCGTCGGGTAAACTCGATATCGCCTCGATCGAACCGATCGCTCGCCTGGGTTACTACGACTACACCGTGGTTCGGGACGTTTTCGAGATGCGCATCCCCGAGGCCTCCGGCGCGGCCGAGGACGGGCTCGAGGGCAAGGCCTGAGGAGCGATCGATGGGTCGCGGCGCGGCGTCGAAGGGACACCTGCCGCAGGTCCGCCTGCCGTTAAAGATTTGCCGTGGTCGGCCGATGGGGGTGTAGTTGTAGTAGAGAGATAAGACATGCGCGGTCGCACCCAGCGGGGATTCACGCTCATCGAGTTGATGATTGTCATTGCGATCATCGGCATCCTCGCGTCGATCGCCCTGCCGAGTTACCGCAGCTACGTCATGCAGGCCAACGTGGCCAGCGGCGTGTCCATGATGGAGGGTGTGAAAACCCAAATCATGGAGGAATACAACCTCAACGGCAGTTTCCCTGCGGCTCGCATCGACTATTTCGTCGACCCTGCGGGCCGCGCTGCCAAGGTCGAACGCATCATCTGGCAACCGATCTGGGATTCGCTGGAGGTCTGGTACGGCGACGAGGCCGGGTCGTTGTTGAGCGGCAAGATCGTGATGATGAAACCCGACCTCAGCAACCCGGCGATGATTCAGTGGGTCTGCAGCAACCACCCACAGGGTGGCCGCCAGGTGCCGGATGACGCCCTGCCGGGCGAATGCGCCCAGGCGTTTTCCTGATACCCCAAATAGTGCAAGCGTGACACTTTGATCAGCGCGGTTCGACGATCGCGATGGCGAGGTCCATCACGTTGGTGTGCGTGGGTCCGGTGGTGAACAGCCCACCGCAAGCCGACAGGAAGGTGCCGGCGTCGGCCGCATCCAATGCCGCCCGGGCGCCCTCGCGCCAGGTGCCACCGTCCACCACCCCACCGGCGTCGCCGGTGGGGCCGTCGCTGCCGTCGGTGCCGGCCACCAACACGCTGATGTGGGGTAGCCCGGCAATGTGCTCGGCGAGCGCCAGTGCCAGGGCCTGGTTGCGGCCGCCGCGCCCCGGTTCGGACGGCAACACAACCGTGGGTTCGCCGCCGTAGAGGTAGACGCCGGGTGTGGCGTCTGCGAGCGACGGGCCGAGGCGTGCCGCCAGGGCGAAGACGTCGTCGTACAAGGCTTCCGCGTTCTCGACCACGGTCAACCCGGCCGCTGTCGCGGCCCCGGCAGCGCGGGCGCGGGCGATGCGGTTGCTGGCAACCAGGCGCGCGCTGCAGCCCGGCCGATCGGTTGGGTCGCCGATGCCGGACCCGATGGTGTCGATGCCATCGCCCTCGACATCCGAGAGGGCGAGTACGGTGACCGGACAGCGACTCGCCGCCACGAGCTTGCCGCCCTTGATGCGGGACGTCGCTCGGCGACGCCGGTTCATCTCGCCGATCGGGAGCCCGCCTGCGAGCATCTCGGCGTTCAAGGCTTGCAGGTCGGCGAGTGTCCAGCCAGCGGGCAGGGCTTCGGCGAGCGCCGAGGCGCCACCGGAGACCAGCAACAGCACGTGGTCATTGGCTGCCGTTGCCGCCATGGCCTCGAGCAGGGCGTGACCGGCGGCGATCGAGTTTGCGTCCGGCACCGGGTGGGCCGATTCGATGACCGTGACGCCGTGCAGGGACCGCAGGGTGTCGCTGGCATGACCGTGTTTGGTCACCACCAGCGTCGGGGTGTCGGGAAAGTGGGTAAGTGCGCCCTCCGCCATGCCACTGGCGGCCTTGCCGACCGCGAGGATGCGTGTTGGCGGGGCGATCGGTTCCGATTCGAGCGCAGTGGCCACGGACCGGTGCCCACCCACCGCATCAACGGCGTCCCACCAGAGTGACTCAAGTCGTGTGCGTCGGGTGGAAGGGGACATACGGGGACTCATCGGGCGACACACGGCGGTGCCGTGGGGAGACAGGTGGCGCAATCGCAGAATTGTGCGGCACTGCCAGAGTGTGCCAGCAGAGTCGCCGGTGCGGCAAGCGGCGCTCAGCGCCAAGCAGCGGCGAGTGATCGACCAACTAAATGCAAGTGCGGACAGGCTGGGCAGCGCTGTCTCACAGCTGACCCGGCAACCTGAACTGCGCGGTGGTGGGGGGCAGGCACACGTCGTTTGAACAGGCCTGCAGGGTCAGGCCGATGGCGTGCGCGCCCGCGGTCGGTACGTCAATGTGCAGCTCGCCCTCGTGCAACAGCAGCTCGGTCGGGCTGTAGTCGAGCCGCTTTCGTGCAGGTCTCGGCAGCGACACGGTCGGTTGTTGCGCAAGCACGGCACCGTTGCTGCCGAGCAATTCGACGTGGGTGGGCGTGAGGTAGTCCTGCAACGGTTCGGTCGCATTGATGTGCCAGCCCGGCTCGATTCGCAAGCTCAGCCGCGTCGCGCCCGCCACGTGTCGGGCGCTGGCAAACACCCGGCCCTGCGAGAGGTGTTGCCGGGGGCCGTATTGGCCGCGCTGCAGGCGGTCGGCGGCGACCAGTGCGGCCGAGGCGACCGCCGGGCGCTCGGCCACGATGCCGCTCAGTGCCTCCATCAACGCCGTTGCGCGGTTTGTGTGTTCGGGGTCGAGCGTGCGGTTGGCCAGCGCGGCGTACAGCGCCAGGGCGCTGCCGTTGCCCGACGGGAAGGCCGAGTCGTCGCGGGACTTGAACCGGGGCATCGCGCTGTCCGCCGGGTTCATGAAGTAGTCGCCGACCCCGGCGTCGTGGAAACGGTGATGCATGTCGGCCGCGAGCGTCTCGGCTGAGCGCAACCAGCGCGCATCGCCGGTGGCGTCGTGCAGCGTGAGGTGCGCGAGCGCGAGCAGCGCGTAGTCGCGCTGTTGTGCTGGCAAGTCGGCACGGCCGTCAAAGAAGACCCGCTGCAGCGTGCCGTCGGCGTCGACCATGGCGGCGTCGACGAACGCGAGTGCCGCCTTCGCGGCCTCGAGGTAAATCGGGATGTCGAGCGTCTGCGCGGCCTCGGCGAGTGCGATCACCACGAGCGCGTTCCAGTCCAACACCCGCTTGGTGTCGCGTTTCGGCGCGGGACGCTGGTCGCGCGCGCGGCGCAACTGCAGCGTGACCTGGCGGAGCGCGAATCCGGTCTCGGCGACGGTCTCCTGGCGTTCGGCGGCCAGCGTTTCGATCGACGTGGCCCGGTGCAGCACGTGCCGGCCGTTGTGCGGGCCGTCGCCGATCACCCCGAAGTGCGCGGCCGCGAGCGCCCGGTCGGTGGCGCGCGGCAGGGCCGCAGCCAGGTCGGCGTCGGTCCAGGTGTAGAAGTGTCCCTCGCCGGCGGCGTCCTCCGCGTCGAAGGCCGAGTAGAAACCGCCGTCGGTATCGCGCATGTCGGTCAGCACGAAGTCCAGGGTGCGGCGCGTGGCGTCGCGGTAGCGTGGGTCCCCTGTCAGTTGGTAGAGCGCGACCAGCACGCGTGCCATCTGCGCTTGGGTGTACAGCATCTTCTCGAAGTGCGGAACACGCCACGACGGGTCGACAGCGTAGCGGTGGAAGCCGCCCTGCAGTTGATCGTGAATGCCACCGTCGAGGATGTTGTCCACGGTTGTCTTCACCGCCTGCAGTGCGGCGCTGTCACCGTCGCGTTCGGCGTGGTGCAGCAGCAGCAGCAGCCACGATTCACGCGGAAACTTGGGCGCGATGTCGAAGCCGCCCTCGACCGTGTCGTGGCGTGAGACCAGCTCGGCCACGGTGGTGTCCAGCAGCGCCGCGTCGAGTACCTCGGCAGCGTGCCGGCTGTTCATGAGCTCGAGCACGTGTGCCATGACCCGTTCGCCGTCGCGGCGGAGGCCGACTTCGGCGTCTTGCCACAGTTCGTTGCCGCGGTGCAGCAGCGCGAGCAGGGCGTCGCGGGGTTCGTAGATCGTGGCGAAGAACGGGTCCAGGTCCGGCGTCAGGAACACGTTGTTGGGCCAACCGCCCCGACCGGTGAGGGTCTGGGTGGCGAGCAGGTAGGGCTCGTCGACGTCCGGTCGCCGCTCCCGATCGACCTTGACGGCAATGAAGTGGCGGTTCATGAGCTCGCCGACCACCGGGTCCTCGAAGCTCTCACGCGCCATGACGTGGCACCAGTGGCAGGTGCTGTAGCCGACCGAGAGAAAGATCGGCTTGTTCTCGCGCCGGGCGCGTTCGAACGCCTCGTCGCCCCAGGGGTACCAATCGATCGGGTTGTGCGCGTGTTGGCGCAGGTACGGGGAAGCGCTGTCGGCAAGGCGGTTCGTCGGCGTTTCGGTTTCGGCAACGTCACCGGTGGCGTGCGCGGGCGCAGCCATCAGCGCAGTCAGCAACAGCAGGGTCGAGGCAGCGGGGCCGATCGCCGGCATGTGGTTATCCGGTGGATGTCAGACCAGGCGTCTGATCGCCGGCGGGCCCGCGGGTTCCGGTGTCAGTGGTCGAGCGTGACGGTGCGCGCCCAATCGCTGATCTCACCCTTGACGTCGCGCATCGCGCCGGGCTTGACCGTGTCATCGGCTTCGGGGAAGGACAGGAACACCGAGGCGAGTGGCTGCCCGCCGGGTTCCATGCCGAGCTGTGCCTGCAAGGCCGGCTCTCGCAGGATGCCGCCGGTGGACCAGTAGTTGGCGACGCCGGCGTCTGCTGCAATGAGCAGCATGTTCTGCACGGCGGCAGCGGTGGCGGCGATGTGTTCGCAATTGACGGTGTTCAGCGGCACCTCGGCAGCGTCGTCGGGCGTCGGGCACCAGTTGACCTGGACCACCGCGGCCGCCGCGGCGAGCAGGGACGGCATCTTCGAGCCCTGCGCGCGTGCCCAGGTGGACGTGGGTTCGGCCGCCGCGCGGGCGCTGATCAGGTCGATGAGCTGCCAGCAGGTCGGCTGCGCAATCACGTAGACCCGCCACGGCACCCGCGAGGTGAGCCTGCCCTGGCAGTGCAACGGGGCGTGTGCCGGCTTGTGGTAGGGCGCGTGCTGCGCGGCCGCGAGCATGGCCTCGAGCGTGGTGTCGAGCCGGTCCTGCTGCGCCGGTGTCAGCGGGGTTCGAACCGCGGTGTTGCGCAGCACCTTCTGCGTGTGGCGGCGAGCGATGCTCTCGTGCAGTGTCGGTGTGGCCATGCGGGGGTCCGGGCGAGTGGTGGCGGTGGGCTGAGTGTAGCAACGCCCGATTCGGGGCCGTTTGACACCGTGGCGTCGGGTGCGGCCCATTGAAGGAGATTTGTGTCGCAGTTGAGCGCGTTGCAGCACGGGGGTGGCGTATCGCGTGCGTATAATGGGCGGATTTCATCCCCTTGCAGGAACCCGCCATGTTCAGCGCCAACGACCGCATTGCCGACCTCGACGCCGAACTCCAGGCTGCGATCGACGCCGAAGTGACCCGCCAGGAGCACCACGTCGAACTCATCGCCTCGGAGAACTACACCAGCCCGCGTGTGCTCGAGGCACAGGGCTCGGTGTTGACCAACAAGTACGCCGAGGGCTACCCCTCGAAGCGCTACTACGGCGGCTGCGAGCACGTCGATGTGGCCGAAGCGCTGGCGATCGAGCGCGCCAAGGCGCTTTTTGGCGCGAACTACGCGAACGTGCAGCCCCATTCGGGCTCCTCGGCCAACAACGCGGTGTTTTTCGCGCTGTTGCAGCCCGGTGACACGGTGTTGGGTATGCGGCTGTCGGACGGGGGCCACCTCACGCACGGCGCGGCGCCGAATTTCTCCGGCAAGTTCTACAACGCCGTGCAATACGGGGTCGACGCCGACGGTATCCTCGACTACGACGAGGTCGAACGGCTCGCGCGCGAGCACAAGCCGAAGCTGATCGTCGCGGGCTTCTCGGCCTACTCGCAAATCCTCGACTGGCAACGCTTCCGTGACATCGCCGACGAGGTTGGCGCGTACCTGCTGGCCGACATGGCGCACGTCGCGGGCCTGGTCGCAACCGGCCACTACCCGAACCCGGTGCCGGTGGCCGATGTGGTCACCACCACCACGCACAAGACCCTGCGGGGCCCGCGCGGTGGCCTGATCCTCGCGCGCGAAAACGCCGAGATTGAGAAGAGACTCAACTCGATGGTCTTCCCGGGCATGCAGGGCGGCCCGCTCATGCACGTCATTGCAGGCAAGGCCGTGGCATTCAAAGAGGCCATGGATCCCGGCTTCACCACCTACCAGCAGCAGGTGGTCGACAACGCGGCGGCGATGGCCGCGGTGTTCATCGAGCGTGGCTACAAGATCGTCTCGGGCGGCACCGAGAACCACCTCTTCCTGCTCGACCTGTCCCCCAAGGGTGTCACTGGCAAAGCTGCCGACGCGGCCCTTGGCAAGGCCCACATCACGGTCAACAAGAACACCGTGCCGAACGACCCGCAATCCCCGTTCGTGACGTCGGGCCTGCGCATCGGCACGCCCGCGGCGACCACGCGCGGCTTCAAGGAAGCCGAGGTGCGCGAACTCGCCGGGTGGATGTGCGACGTACTCGACGACCTCGACAACGCGGAGGTGATCGCCGCAACGGCCGAGAAGGTCGTGGCACTCTGCACGCGCTTCCCGGTGTACCGCGCGGGCTGATCACCGGCTGGCGGCCCCGTCGGGCCGCCCGGGCTCGCACGCCACATCGGCGTGGGGGGGCGGCCCCGGGGGGGGGGGGGGACACAGCCGCGGCCCCCCCCCCCCAAGAACAAACACACCAGGTTTTTTGTGGGGTGGTGGGGGAGGGGGGGGGGAAGCCCGGGTGGGGT